>JANMIH010000527.1:0-2709 GCA_031375685.1 Polaromonas sp.
CACAGGTTTAAGCACGGCATTGGCCGCAGGCGCGGCGGCACTGTGCCTCGGTGGTTGTGCCAACCTGGGCTATTACTGGCAGTCCGTCAGCGGCCACATGCAGATGCTCAACGCCGCGCGGCCTGTAACCGACGTGCTGTCAGACCCGCAAACGCCCGACGCATTAAAAGCGCGGCTGGCGCTGAGCCAGCGCATCCGCAACTTTGCCGCAACCGAGCTCAAGCTGCCCGACAACGCCAGCTACAAGCGCTACGCTGATCTGCGCCGCCCTGCTGTGGTGTGGAACGTGGTGGCCGCGCCCGAGTTTTCATTGACGCTCAAAACCTGGTGCTTCCCGGTGGCGGGCTGCGTCGGCTACCGGGGTTACTTCGATGTTGCCGAGGCACGCCAGATGGCCGAGCAGCTCAAGAGCGAAGGCCTGGATGTCAATGTGTATGGCGTGCCTGCTTACTCAACCCTGGGCAAGCTCGACTGGCTGGGCGCTTTTGGAGGCGATCCGTTGCTGAACACCTTCATCAACTACCCGGAAGGCGAGTTGGCACGGCTGATCTTTCATGAGCTGGCGCACCAGGTGGTGTATGCGGCGGACGACACGATGTTCAACGAGTCTTTTGCGACAGCCGTTGAACGCCTGGGCGGTCAGCGCTGGCTGGCCACCCAAGCGGGTCAGGCCGCGAGGGACGAGTACGCTGCACTGGATGCACGCCGCCAACAGTTCAGGGCACTGACAGCGGCTGCAAGGCGCGATTTAACGCTGATTTATGCATCAAATACGGCATCAGACCAACAAATACGTGCGCAAGCAGCTCCTAAAAATATAGTGATGCAAA
This sequence comes from Polaromonas sp., assembly GCA_031375685.1. Classification (GTDB taxonomy): domain Bacteria; phylum Pseudomonadota; class Gammaproteobacteria; order Burkholderiales; family Burkholderiaceae_C; genus Polaromonas. The sequence continues at coordinate 831 of JANMIH010000527.1, forward strand.
AGTTCAAAGCAGACTATGCACAGCTCAAACAAGGCTGGAATGGCTTTGCAGGCTACGACGGCTGGGTGGCGCGGGCCAACAACGCCAGCTTTGGCGCGCAGGCCGCTTACGACGAGCTGGTACCCGGTTTTGAAGCGCTGTTTGACGCCGCTGGCCAAGACTGGCAACGGTTTTATGATGCTGCCAGGCAGCTGGCAGCGTTGCCGAAAATCGAACGCCACGAGGCACTCAAAAGAGACATCAGGAAATAAACATGGCAGACATCAACATCACCCGCCAGCACGGCATGACATTCGCTGAAGCACGCAAAGCCGCCTTCAAATGGGCCGAGCAGGCGGAAGAAAAGTTCGACATGGCCTGCACATACGAAGAAGGCAAAACATCAGACCTGTGCGGCTTTACCCGTTCAGGCGTCTCAGGCACATTGGTGGTTGACAAAGACACGTTTGAACTCAACGCCAAGCTGGGGTTTTTATTGGGTGCGTTCAAGGACAGGATTGAAGGTGAGATTGTCAAAAATCTCGATGCACTGATTGCCGGCAAAGCACCAGCCGCCAAAAAGCCTGCTGCTAAAAAAGCAACGAAAAAAACTTCGTGACGCAACTGTCATTGATCGTATTTCAAAATCATGCGTGGCGAAAATAATGATTTACTTGCTCGCCATTTTTTGAAATACTCAAGTGATCAAATTCAATTGCAAATCAATTTATCAATAGTCTCCTGACTCTCACCAAAAGAACACTATGCCCTATGAACTGACTGAAGAGCAAAGAAATCGCTACAGCGAAACCGCAAAAAAATCGGCAGCCAGAAAACAGCGATTATTGAGCGGTCACAGCGGAGACATGCCTGCTGGCGGTATCAAACTGCAAGGGCGTTTGGATCCAAATGATTTGATGCCCCAGCTTGAAAAAAATGGGCTCACATGTTTGTCATTGTTTACGGGCGGGGGCGGCTTGGATCTTGGCTTTGAGCGTGCGGGTTTCGCCCATCAAGCAGCTTTTGAAATTCTTGATATTTGCGGTGAGACTTTGCGTATCAATCGCCCCTTGTGGAAGGTCAGGGCTGGCTCGCTCGCTGGCGATGTTCGTTCTGCGGCCTTTACGCCCCTACGTGGGGTTGATGTTGTTCATGGAGGGCCGCCCTGCCAGCCCTTCTCAATTGCTGGCAAACAGGCAGGCGCAGCTGATCCGCGTAACATGTGGCCCGATTTCATCCGCTGCGTATTGCAAACTCGACCTAGAGCTTTTGTTGCTGAAAACGTCCCTGGAATGCTGGACAGGAAATTCGAGTCGTTCATCAAAGACAACATCATCTCTAAATTGGATGGCGCGTACACGATTTTCAAATTCAAACTTGCGGCGCATGATTTTGGTGTTCCGCAAGCCCGTAAGCGTGTTTTTTTCGTTGGTTTTCGTGCCACCAGAGATGCTGCCAGATGGCAGCAACCTGATCCTACGCATGGGGATGTAGACACAATTTTCGGGCCACTGCTGCCAAGAAATACCACCAGAAAAAGTCTTGGATTGCCAGATATTGGTTATGACGTGGTCGCACCAACGCTTCGTTCTGGGTTCACAGGCCCTCGCAATACAACCGGGATTTTGAACAGCAAAGCAGCACTCAAAGTATGGAATGATTTGAACGTCTGGCCTAACGGCGTTCAATCAACACCCTCAAAAGCTGCCGCTTTTACCGCTGAAAATGGCCACTTCCGCATGTCCGTTGGTGACTGTGCATTACTTCAAGGTTTTCCCGCTGAATGGCAGTTCAGTGGTGCGGTTTATCAAGTGCTGGGGCAAATTGGTAACAGTGTTTGTCCGCCCGTCGCCTACTCGGTCGCCCGACAAGTTGCTCGCGCTCTTGGGGGTAACTGATG
>JANMIH010000562.1:0-12419 GCA_031375685.1 Polaromonas sp.
ATCCAGAAATAGGCCGTTACGTTCAGAACGGCGACGAGCCTAATCGCGGGGCGGATCCCGCCTGAAGTCCATGCCCTGCCCGGTTTGCTGCACGATGTTGGCGCGGTCCAGGTAAACATAAAAATACATGTCCTGGCCAGAGTCGTTCCAGTAATAGGTCATGATGTTTCCGGGCCAGCTTGCCACGCGGTCAATCGTGGCACTCTGGCCGAATTCACGTTCCACGTCAGCCCGGCTCCACTGGCCGATGCCGATGCGCGCGAACTCGCTGCTTTGCATCACCTGGCGGCTTGACACCACCCGTCCTGCGGCGTCCAGGTCCACCATAACGACCCGCTGGCCGAAGGGCTGGGACGAGTACTGCAACCGGCTGCCATTGGGCAAAGGCACTTCGCGCGACGGCTGGCCGTACTGAGCAATGACCTCCGCGCGCAGTGTGCCCGGCTTGACCTGTACCACCGCGCAGCCGCCCAGCATCATCAAAGCCAGCGCCGCGATGATGCTGCCAAATCTGGAAATCTTCAACATAAGCAACTCCTGAAACAGGCGACACACACCGCCCCCACTGTACGATTGGCACCATGACCCTCGCAACGCCAACAGATTCAGCGACACCAGTCGCCCCCGCCAAAGTCAACGCCCGGTTTTTACTGGCGCATCCGGCGCATTTCATTGCGCTGGGTTTTGGTTCCGGGCTCAGCCCGGTGGCACCGGGCACAGCAGGCACCCTGTGGGCATGGCTGGCTTTTTTGGTAATGTACCCGCTGATGACAGCCACACAGATGGGCGTGGTTATTGCGCTTTCAACACTGGTTGGCTGGTGGGCTTGCACCGTCACCGCCAAAAACATGGGCGTGCTGGACCCTGGCAACATTGTGTGGGACGAGGTGGTGGCTTTCTGGCTGGTGCTGTGGCTCATCATGCCCACAGGTTTTACCGGTCAGCTGGTAGCGTTTGTGATGTTCCGCTTTTTTGATGCCGTCAAGCCAGGCCCTGTGGCCTGGGCCGACCAGCTGTTCAAGGGTTTTGGCGCGCGCGGCGGCTTTGGGATTTTGCTGGACGACTTTGTGGCGGCGTTCTGCACGCTGCTGGTGATCGCGCTGTGGATGTTTTTATGACATCAAATGTACTATCAAATCAGGAGCTGCTTGCGCCCGTATCTATTGGTCAATTGGCCAATTTGATGCTTGAAAACGGCCTTTTTCTGGCCACAGCCGAGAGTTGTACAGGCGGCATGATCGCCGCCGCGTGTACCGACCTGGCCGGGTCCAGCGCCTGGTTTGAGCGCGGTTTTATCACCTATTCCAACGCCGCCAAAACCGAACTGCTGGGCGTGGACGCCGGGCTGATTGCCCAGCACGGCGCGGTGAGCGAGCCGGTGGCCAGAGCCATGGCATTTGGGGCTATCCGCCGCTCGCAGGCGCAGGTGTCTGTGGCTGTGACAGGCGTGGCCGGTCCGACGGGCGGCAGCGCTGCCAAACCGGTGGGCACCGTGTGGTTTGGCTTTTCGGTGGCTGGCATGCTGACATCCGAGATGATGCGCTTTGACGGCGACCGTGCCAGCGTGCGCGCGGCAACGGTTGCCTTTGCCATCCACGGCCTGGTTCAAAGGCTCAGGTCGTCAGCATGAATTTGCCCAGCGGCCGCCTGGGTGATGCAGGCTCGGCGCCTGCTGAGTAGCCCAGCCTGCAAAACATCTGCAAGGTGTCATCGGTTGGCTTTTGGGGCGCGGGCTTGCCCAGCATCAGCTCATGGGCTTTGCTGTAAAACGGCTTCATTTCGGGGAACTCCTGCAGCGCCTGGCTCATGGGGTGAACGCCCAGGCCGATTTCAGTGGCCTTGAGCTGCAGTCGCACATAGGCGCGTCCAGCTTCAATCTGCTGGCTGCGGCTGTTGCCCAGCGTGCTGAGCCAGACAAAACCCATCGCGGTTCGGCTGTGGCCTTCAAACCGGGCCATGGCGTTTTTATAGCCTGCGGTGCCTTCAGCGGGTGGTGCGTTGCGGTCAAACATGCCGACAGAGCCCATGGCACGCAAAAACGGGCTGTTAATGGTGATGCCGTCGCGGTGCTTCAATATCTCGTCAGGCCCCACACGAATCAGCTTGATGCTTTCCATCATGGTGCGCGGGGTCAGCAGTTCGACTTTGGCGGACTGCCAGCACAGGTCACGCAGGGGTTGCAGGCGCACTGCATCAGCCGTTCCACCAGCGCCGATGGCTGGGTTTGTCACGCTGGCTATGAGTGTTTGCAGGCTGGCATTGGTGACAGTTTTTGTGGCGTCAAAATCGGTTTTGGGTGTGCGGCGGTTCAAAATCTGCTTGAACAAATCGTCAGGGCCGCTGCCTGTCGCGGCGGGTGTCAGGGTCATGCGCGCCACCGGTCTCTTGTCCCAGTCTTTGAGCGTCGCGGGCAATTCACCTTGCGGCCACAGTGTCACTTGCGCTTTGAGACCCTGGCTGGCCAGGGCCATCACCAGCAGTTCAATAAAGGCACCGTGGCCAATCAAAATCTGCCGGCCAAATGGGTCGGTCTCGGGCAGCACGCGTTCGCGGTCGGTGTAGACCGTGATGGCGTTCGCCTCGCGCAGGTCCGCCAGCCAGGGCTGCAGGTTGTGCGGATTGGGCGCGGTGATGGCATAAGCCAGTGCCCGGCGGCGCGGGTCGGTGTCCTGGGCAGATGGCCCCTGCCAGGCTTCAACCACCTCAGCCGGCAAGCTGCTGGACAGCGCCGAGCAGCCCGACTGGCTGACTGCCGTTGCCGCAAGGATGCTGCCACCCCCGATGACGCGAATGAAATGACGACGGTCCATAGAAAACTCCTGAATAAAGTTGTGATTCAGGAATTGTGAAAAAATCTTGCACACTCCACAATTGGCTAACCATCAATAGCAGGGTTTCAAAAATGAATACCAATTTTGACTGGACACTGGTGCGGTCATTCCTGGCGGCACTGGACCAGGGCAGTTTGCTGGGCGCAGCCCGTGCCCTGAAATCAAGCCAGCCCACCATCGGGCGGCATATTGCCGAGCTGGAGTCTCAGCTCGGCGTGGCCCTGTTCGAGCGCACCGGGCGCGGCCTGAAGCCCCTTGAGATGGCGCTCAAGCTGGCCGACTCTGCCCGGGCGATGGAACAGAGCGCGCACCAGTTGCAGCGCAGTGTGTCTGGCCAGGACGATGCGGTGCGCGGCACGGTGCGCATCACGGCCAGCCAGCCCGTGGCGTGTGTGCTGCTGCCGCCACTGCTGGCCCGGATGCAGCAGGCGTTGCCGCAGGTGCAGGTTGAACTGGTGGCCAGCAACGAGGTGAGCAACCTGCTCAGGCGTGAGGCAGACATTGCCATCCGCATGGTGCAACCGGACCAAAGCAGTCTGGTGGCAAAACGCATTGGCAAAATCACGCTTGGGGTGTATGCCCACCGCGACTACCTGCAACGCGCTGGCACGCCGCTTGAACCGTCTGAGCTGCTGGCACACGCGCTTCTGGGCGATGACAAGAACGAAGACATCATCCGCGGCTTTGGCGCGATGGGCTATCCCATGACCCGTGAACAGTTTGCCTTTCGCACTGACGATCTGGTGGCTTACTGGCAGGCGGTACGCAGCGGCGTCGGCATCGGCTTTGTGGCTGATTACCTGACGCGTACCGATTCAAGTGTGGTGCGCTTGTTGCCGATGCTGAAAATCCCACCGATCCCGGTCTGGCTGGCGGTGCACCGCGAGATTCGTACCAGCAAGCGAATCCGGGCGGTGTACGATTTCCTGGGGGACAACATTCCCCATGTCCTTTAAGCCAGGAGCCAGCATGCACCCCAATCAGCTCACTTTGGAAAAGTTTTACACCGCCTTTGCCCAACTCGACGTGGACACCATGGCCACCTGCTACGCCACAGATGCCCAGTTTGACGACGAAGCGTTTTCGCTGAGCGGCAAGAGCGAAGTCATGGGCATGTGGCGCATGCTGTGCGAAACGACGCGTGCCAAGGCGTTGGCTGACTGAAAACTGATTCACAGCGGTATTCAAGCTGATGCCAAAACAGGCAAGGCGCACTGGGAGGCGCACTACCGCTTCAGCGCTACCAACCGTCTGGTACACAACGTGATTGACGGCGCATTCGAGTTCAATGACCAAGGCCTGATTGCCAAACACCGCGACCGCTTCAACTTCTGGAAATGGTCGCGTCAGGCCCTGGGCACACCCGGCTTGCTGCTCGGCTGGACACCTTTTTTAAGGCAAAAAGTCAGAACCACCGCAGCGGCCAATCTGCAAAAATTCATGGCATCAGCAAAGGTACGACGATGAGCTGGTTTGACAACTTTGAGCAGTGCAGTTTTGAAGTGAACGGCACCACGATTTCTGCACGAATTTCTAGACCCGCACCGGTCAACGACCAAAAGCCAGCGCTGTTGTTGCTCCACGGTTTCCCCCAATCGCATGTGATGTGGCACAGAGTCGCACAGCAGTTGGGCCAAGATTATTTTCTGGTCATGCCCGATTTGCGCGGTTATGGTGACTCATCCAAAACGCCGGGCCTGCCGGACCACAGCAACTACAGCAAGCGCAACATGGCGCACGACATGGCGCTTGTCATTAGCGCACTGGGCATTGACAACTTTTACCTGAGTGGCCACGACCGGGGCGGCCGTGTGGCGCACCGGCTGGCACTGGACCACGCTGATCGGGTCAAAAAGCTCTGCGTCATTGACATCGCCCCGACGCTTGACATGTACAACGGCGAAACGCTCACCGCACCCTACATGGAATTTGCACGCGCTTACTACCACTGGTTTCACATGTTGCAGCCCGCGCCGCTGCCCGAGATCATGATGGGCGCCAACCACCCCGAGACCGCCAAGGCTTACCTGCACGCCAAGCTGGGCGGCTGGGGCAGTGCGGGGCTGGGCTACATCGAGCCGCAGGCGTTGGCTGACTACGAGCGCTGCTTTTGCAACGCAGAAGCACTGCACAGTGCGTGCGAAGACTACCGCGCCAGCGCCGGCATTGACTTGAACCATGACCGTGAAAGCCGCGCGCGTGGTGACAAAGTGGCTTGCGACATGCTGGTGCTGTGGGGCGCACGGGGTGTGGTGCAGCGCCTGTTTGACCCGATGGCACTGTGGCAGGCGCAGTGCGGCGGCGTGGTGGCTGGGCAGGCCATGGCGGCGGGGCACTTCATCCCTGAAGAATTGCCGCAGGAGACGGCAACTGCGCTGCGGCATTTTTTTGTTTGAACCCAGATGTGAAAAGCAGACAATCAAGCCATGACGCTTACTGAACTCAAATACATCGTCGCCGTGGCGCGTGAAAAGCATTTTGGCAAGGGCGCAGACGCCTGCCATGTGTCGCAGCCCACGCTGAGCGTGGCGATCATATAGGTGGATGAGGTGTTGCAGGTCAAACTTTTTGAGCGCAACGCCAATGAGATCACCGTCACGCCGCTGGGTGAAGAAATCATTCGTCAGGCGCAAAGCGTGCTGGAGCAAGCCGACCAGATCAAGGACATTGCCAAGCGCGGCAAAGACCCGCTGGCCGGCAGCTTGCGCCTGGGTGTGATCTACACCATTGGCCCCTATTTGCTGCCTGACCTGGTGCGTCAAATGATTGTGCGGCTGCCGCAAATGCCATTGATGCTGCAGGAAAACTTCACCGTCAAGCTGCTGGAAGAACTGCGTAACGGCGAGATTGACTGCGCCATTCTGGCGGAGCCTTTTCCCGACACGAATCTGGCCATTGCCCCGTTGTATGACGAGCCCTTCATGGCGGCGGTACCCAGCTCGCACCACCTGGCCGCGCGCAGCAGCATCACGGCAGAAGAAATCAAAAAAGAAACCATGCTGCTGCTGGGCAATGGCCACTGCTTTCGCGACCACGTGCTGGAGGTCTGCCCAGAATTTGCCAGGTTTTCCAACACATCTGGCGGCATTCAAAAAAGCTTTGAGGGCTCGTCACTGGAGACCATCAAGCACATGGTGGCTGCCGGCATGGGCATCACCCTGGTGCCGCGCCTGGGTGTGCCCAAAGAAGCACTGCTGGAAGACTCTGTTACAGCCAAAGGCAAAAAAGGCAAAGTCCCCGCAGAGCAACCCTCATTCATCAAATACCTGCCTTTTGAAGGGCACATCCCATCTAGACGCGTGGTACTGGTCTGGCGTCGCAGCTTCACAAGGTACGAGGCGATTGCCGCACTGCGCAACGCGATTTATGCGTGTGAGTTGCCCGGCGTGACTCGGTTGTCTTGACTGTTTCTTTGTCGCTCACTCTGTCCCGAGGATATTGATGCATTGATTGACCTGAATTTTCAGGCTGAAACCGTATGATGCAGTCATGAAATTCATCAACAACACGGGCAATGATCGCGTCTTGGACTCCATCCGCCCGTGGCTTCAAACCAAGTCGCAGCTTGACATTGCCTCGCCGCATTACAGCCTTTTTGCATTTGCAGAGCTCGCCGCACAAGTGGCGCAGTTGTCCCAAGTCCGGCTGATTGCACCGTCACTTCACGCGGGCGCCGAGTCGCTGCAGCTGCTGGGTTCCGAGGCCGATATTGCCTGGCGCAACCAACTGCAAAGTCACTGGTTTGCACGACAGTTTGCTGACTGGCTAAGCGCCAAAGCTGAGGTACGCCAGGCTAAAGGCAGCATTCCCCAAGGCACCTTGGTACTGCGCGACGGTGACAACAAGGTACAGCAGGCCGTCTTGGGCGCATTTGCTTTTACCACCGACGGTCTGGGCATGGCACCCGGCAATCCGCTCAGCTTGATTCAACAGTCAGACACGGGCGCAGAGGCAACAAATTTAAGCCAGTGGTTCAACCAACAATGGGCTGCACTGCACGACCAGCCTGACGCTAAAGCAGCTCTTGTAGCCAGTGTTCAGGCGTTGTACGTGCAGCGCGACCCCACCAGTATTTACAGCCTGATCCTTCACCATCTGTTTGCCGCCAATGACGACGCGCTGGACGAAGACACCATCGTCAAAGCCTCCACGGGCATTCGCAACACAGCGGTTTGGAAAAAGCTCTATAAATTCCAGCGCGACGGCGTGGTCGCGGCCATTGACAAACTCAACCGATTTGGCGGCTGCATTTTGGCCGACAGCGTAGGCCTGGGCAAAACATTTGAAGCCCTCGCCGTCATCAAATACCACGAGCTGCGCAACGACCGCGTGCTGGTACTGGTGCCCAAGCGCCTGCGAGACAATTGGGCGCTGTACAAAGCCAATGACAAACGCAACGCGTTAGAGGCCGACCGCTTTAACTTTGATGTGCTCAACCACACAGACTTGTCGCGCGACGCGGGCCAGTCGGGTGATATTGATTTGCAGCACGTCAACTGGGGCAACTACGATTTGGTCGTCATTGACGAGTCCCATAACTTTCGCAACAAAGCCAGCAACAAAGGCCGCGAAACCAGGTACGACCGCCTGATGCGCAAGATCATCCGCGAAGGCGTTAAAACCCGCGTGCTCATGCTCTCCGCTACACCCATCAACAACCGCTTGAACGACCTCAAAAACCAAATTGCTTTCGTGACTGAGGGCATTGATACCGCCTTGGCCCCACACGGTATTGCCAGCATCGACAGCACCACCCGCCGCGCGCAAAAAGCTTTTAACCGCTGGCTTGCGCTGCCGCCAGAGGAAAAAACGCCCGCGTTGCTGATAGACATGCTGGGCTTTGACTATTTCAGCCTGCTAGACCACCTGACGATTGCCCGGTCACGCCGCCACATTGAAAAGTATTACGGCACAGCCGAGACAGGCCGCTTTCCAAGCCGGTTGCCACCCATCAACATCAAAGCCGATGTTGACCGCGCGGGCGAGTTTCGGTCTATTCGCGACATCAATCAAGAGATCCGCCGCCTCAACCTCGCTGCCTACGCGCCGCTGCGCTACGTGCTGCCGCACAAGCAAGCCGCGTATGACGCCAAATACAGCACCCAGCTGCGCGGTGGCCAAGGCTACTTTCGCCAGGCCGACCGTGAAGAAAGCTTGATACACCTGCTGCGCGTCAATGTTTTGAAGCGGATGGAAAGCTCGGTATCGTCCTTCACCCTCACCGTGCAGCGCCAGTTGCGGGATGTAGAAAGCATTTTGGCCCGCATTGACGCCAAAGCGCTTGACGTTGATGAGCTGGACATCGATGACATTGACATTGAAGACCCTGCGTACGAGGCATTGCTGGTGGGCCGCAAAGTCAAAGTATTGCTAGGCGATGTTGATTTGATACGCTGGCGGCAAGACCTGACGGAAGACCGCAACCGCCTGGCCACCTTATGCGCATCCGCCGCCAGCGTCAGCGCCGCGCGAGACGACAAACTCCTCAAGTTGCAAGCACTCATCGCTGATAAATGCCGCAACCCGATCAACCCGGGCAACCGCAAAATCATTGTCTTCACCGCCTTTGCAGACACCGCCAAATACCTGTACGCCCAGTTGGCCGACTGGGCCAAAGCAGAGCTAAATGTTGAATCCGCTCTGGTCACAGGCGCAGGCCACAACCAAGCCACGCTGCCCATGCAGCGCAGCTTGGGCAATATATTGACAGCGTTTTCACCCCAGTCCAAAGAGCGGCCTGTAGAGCTGGCCAGCGAAGGCAATATTGACCTGCTGTTTGCCACCGACTGCATCAGCGAAGGTCAAAACCTGCAAGACTGCGACTTTTTGGTCAACTACGACATCCACTGGAACCCGGTACGCATCATCCAGCGCTTTGGTCGCATTGACCGCCTGGGCTCGCCCAACAGCGCCATCCAGCTGGTTAACTTTTGGCCGAATATTGAGCTGGAGGAATACATCAACTTAGAGCAGCGCGTCAGCGGACGCATGGTGCTGCTTGATATATCTGCCACCGGTGAAGAAAACCTGATTGAGCAACAGTCCGGCGACCCCATGAACGACCTGGCCTACCGCCGCGCCCAGCTGATTCAAATGCAAACCAGCGTCATTGACCTGGAGGACTTGGGGAGCGGCATTGCCATCACCGACCTCACGCTGACCGACTTTCGCATTGACCTGGCGGAATTTAACAAAGCCCAGCCAGACGCCTTGCCGCAGGTGCCGCTGGGCAGCTTTGCCGTCACCACCACGCTGGACGCAGACATTGCCCCCGGCATTATTTTTTGCTTGCGTTCTGTCCGGCCAGACACAGGGCAAGACCCAAGTTACCCACTGGCTCCCCACTACCTTGCGCACGTAGGCGCAGACGGCACCGTGCTGCTGCCCTACCCACAGGCCAAACGCATCCTTGACCAGCTCAAACGCCTGGCACTTGGCCGCACCGCACCAGACGTTGCCGCCCACGCCCAGTTTGACAAGTCAACCAAGGGCGGGCAAAACATGGCACACGCCCAGCAGCTGCTCGCCGCCGCCATTGCATCTATTGCAGGCAAAAGCCAAGAACGTGCCGCTGCCAGCTTGTTCAGCCCTGGCGGCACCCACGCCCTGGCAGGCGAATTTGCAGGCATGGGCGACTTTGAAGTTGTCGCATGGCTGGCGGTGCTGCCCGCCGCGTCATGACCCATGCGGCCAGCCCATTCAGCCACGCCCCCGCGCTGGTGCAGGCGCTGGCGCTGCCCGCCAGCGCCTATGTGGGCCAGCGCATCGCCAAAACCCTGCTGATGGCGCAAATTGCCAACCTGCCCGGCAGCACAGCGGCAGACAAGCGGCTCGTCAATCAGTTGCTGGCCGAGCTGCACTGGCTGGCAGCTCTGAAGCCCGCCACCTGCGGCCTGGCGGTGTGGCAAACCGACACCCATGACTACCTGGAGATTGCTGTGCTGCACGCCGTGCTGACGGGCTCACCGACTGCAGCGCAGGCCGCCCGGCTGGTTGAACTTATTCACCGCACCATTCCCTACCCGGTCGTCCTCATCATCAGCCAGCCAAACGTTGACGGCGGCACTGAACAACTCAGCCTGGCCCACAAGCGCCTCAGCCTGGGCACAGGCAGCGCCATGGTGTTAGAGCACACTGCCACTACACAACCTATTACTACTAAATCAATAGCTGCTTACACTAATAAAACGGGGGCTACAGCCCAATTTGTTCAGTATTTGGCCTTCAATCGTGCCGCTGGCGCGCCACCGCTTCAGTTCAACGACCTTCATGCCCGTTACAGCGACTGGCTGCACGCCATTGAAGCGCTGGCCGCAGCCGAACACACTGGGCAGTTCATCGTCAGCCCCAGCGCACCGTACGCCGCCCAGCGCCGCAGCTCTTTGGCCGCTTACGACCAGCTGGGCCAGCAGCTTGCCAGCCTGCGCGCCCAAGCCAGTAAAGAAAGCCAGCTTGGCCAGCGCGCCGCTCTCAATGTCCAAATTGCAGAACGCATGGCGGAGCGCCAAGCATTGCTGGGCAGCCTTTGAAACATAATTTGCCCATGACCAACCCCATCATCAAACCCATCATCAAACCGCTAACCCCAGCCGACACCCAAAGCGCCAACCTGATTGACGGCAACCTAGCCCAGCTTAAAACCCTGTTCCCCGAGGCATTCAAAGAAGGCGGTGTTGACTTTGAGGTGCTCAAACAACTGCTGGGCGCACAAGTCGATGAGCGGGAAGAAAAGTACGGTTTGAACTGGCACGGCAAACGCCGCGCCCGGCAAATAGCCCTCACCCCCAGCACCGGCACCCTGCGCCCCTGCCCCGGCGAGAGTGTGGACTGGGACACCACCCAAAACCTGATGATCGAGGGCGACAACCTGGAGGTGCTCAAGCTGCTGCAAAAAAGCTACGCCGGCAAAGTCAAGATGATCTACATCGACCCGCCGTACAACACCGGCAAAGACTTTGTGTACCCCGACAACTTCACCGACAACATTAAAAACTACCTGGAGCTGACCGGCCAGACGGACGGCGAAGGCCGCAAGCTAAGCAGCAACACCGAGGCCAGCGGGCGCTTTCATACGGATTGGCTGAACATGATGTATCCGCGGTTGAAGTTGGCAAAAAATTTGCTGCGAGAGGATGGCGCAATATTCGTGTCCCTAGATGACGGTGAAGTAGCAAATCTTCGGTTTCTGATGGACGATATTTTTGGAGCTGAGAATTTCGTTGCTAACGTGATTTGGGAAAAGAAGTTTGCCCCCCAAAACGACGAAAAGTATTTCTCGGAGCGCCATGACTTCGTTGTTACCTTCGCTAAAGACAAGGAACTATGGCAACGAAATCTCCTACCTCGCAGCGAAGAGGCGGAAGCGCGGTACAAAAATCCTGACAAAGATGTGCGCGGTCCATGGGCATCCAGTGACCTTTTGCGAATGGAACATAGAGACAACTGTGTTTACTCAATTACTTCGCCGACCGGCGCTGTATGGACACCCGATACGGGCACGAGTTGGCGACATCCTGAAGAGGAAATCATTGAGCTGATTCGAACTGGGCAAGTGTGGTTTGGTAGTGACGGAAGCGCCAAGCCAAGACGTAAGCGCTATTTGTCAGAGGTTAGCGATGGCGTAGTGCCAGAAACGATTTGGTTTCATAAAGACTGTGGTCATAACCAAGAGGGCACACAAGAAGTAAAGTCACTGTTCTCTGACGTTGGCATTGCCTTTTCAAACCCAAAACCGACTCGTCTGATTCGCCAGATGGCTGCAATCAGTACCTTGCCAAACAACGTTGAAGTAGTTTTGGACTTTTTTGGTGGCTCCGGCACAACTGGGCATGCTGTCATGGCACAAAATGCTCACGACGGGGGAGATAGGCGGTACGTTCTAGTACAGCTTCCCGAGGCGCTTGATTCTGCTGTCAAAGAGCAGAGCCTAGCAGCCGAGTGTTGCGACAAACTCGGCAAACCGCGCAATATCGCCGAACTCACCAAAGAGCGCCTCCGCCGCGCCGCTACAAAAATAGGAGCTGCTTACGCCCGTAATGATTCGGCTACAGCCCAATTAAGCCTTGAAAACGAGCCTAAAACGCCTGCAAAGCCGCTCGATTTGGGCTTCAAGGTCTTCAAGCTCGACACGTCCAACATCCGCGCCTGGAACCCCAACCCCGACGAGCTGGCCGATACGCTGATGGCGCACACCGAGCACCTGGCCGCTGGCCGCACCGAGGCCGATGTGCTGTATGAAGTGCTGCTCAAACAGGGGCTGGACCTGGCCGTGCCGGTGCAGCGCCAAGTCATTGCCGGGCACACGGTACACAGCGTGGGCGCTGAGGCGCTACTGGTGTGTTTGGCCAAGGCAGGCGACGATAAAAACGCGATGGCTGAATCCACCGTCACCCCCGCCAACGCCGAGGCACTGGCCCTGGGCATAGCCAACTGGCACACCCAACTGGCCGCCACTTTGGGCCAAACCCCGGCCGAGCTGCGCACCCGCGTGGTGCTGCGCGACAGCTTGTTTGGCCCAGAAGCCGAAGCCGACGTAGCCAAAACCAACCTCACCGCCATCCTGCGCCAGCGCGGGCTGGAGGACGTGCG
>JANMIH010000509.1:0-2261 GCA_031375685.1 Polaromonas sp.
CATCAACACACAGGTCGGGATGCTGCGAATGCCGAAGGCGGCACCCAGTTGCTGCTCTTGGTCAGAGTCGATCTTGACCAGCTTGAAGCGGCCTTCGTAAGCGACCTCCACCTTTTCCAGAATCGGGCCGAGCGACTTGCAGGGGCCGCACCACGGCGCCCAAAAGTCAATCAGAACCGGGGTGGTCATGGAAGCGGCAATGACTTCCTCTTCAAAATTGGCTACGGTGACATCCATCATGGCGATTTACTTCAAAAAATGACAACAGGCGGGAGGTTAGCACGCCGCCCGTAAAATGTGGCCTCCACCAAAGGCCACCATGACCCCTGCCCAACCTTTAAATCAACCACTCGTTGGTGTCGTCATGGGCTCGTCCAGCGACTGGGACACCATGCAGCATGCCGTACACATATTGCAGCAGTTTGGCGTGGCCTATGACGCACGCGTGGTGTCAGCCCACCGCATGCCGGACGATTTGTTTGCCTATGCGGAGCAGGCACACGCCAACGGTCTGCAGGCCATCATTGCCGGGGCGGGCGGTGCGGCGCATTTGCCGGGCATGCTGGCCGCTAAAACGACCGTGCCGGTGCTCGGCGTTCCCGTGGCCAGCAAGCATCTGGCGGGGGTTGATTCACTCCACAGCATTGTGCAAATGCCCAAGGGCGTGCCCGTGGCCACCTTTGCGATTGGCAACGCGGGCGCGGCCAACGCGGCGCTGTTTGCCGTGGCGATGCTGGCATTGCATGACAAGGCGCTGCATGACAAGCTGCAAGCCTTCAGAGCCGAGCAAACCGCTGCGGCACGGGCGATGACGCTTCCGTCACATTCGCCATCCACATGAAGCCCATCTTTCCTGGAACGGTGTCGGCGAACGGGCAACCCGCAACGCTTGGCGTGATGGGCGGTGGCCAGCTGGGCCGCATGTTTGTACACGCAGCGCAGCGGCTGGGCTTTGAAACGGTGGTGCTGGACCCGGACCCGGTCAGCCCGGCTGGTTTGGTCAGTCACCAGCAGATACAAACCGCCTACAACGACGAAGCGGGCTTGAAACAGCTCGCCAGCCTGTGCGATGCCGTCACGACAGAATTTGAAAACGTGCCTGCGGCCTCTTTGCGCACGCTGGCCGCCACCTTGCCCGTCGCCCCTAGCGCAGCCTGCGTGGCCATTGCGCAAAACCGCATTGAAGAAAAGGCGCACTTCACGGCCTGTGCGGGTGTCTCTGGTGTCAGCGTCGCACCTTATGCCGTGATTGAAACACTGGCGCAACTGCAAGCCGTGCCCGCCCATTTGTTGCCCGGCATTTTAAAAACCGCCCGCATGGGCTATGACGGCAAAGGCCAGGTACGGGTTAAAAACGCAGCCGAGCTGGCAGCCGCCTGGGCTGATTTAAAAAACGTTGCCTGTGTGCTTGAAAAGCTGATGCCACTCAAGGCCGAATGCTCGGTGATTGTTGCGCGCGGCTTTAACGGCAGCGTGGTGAGCTTTGCGCCGCAGCGCAACGTGCATGTTGACGGCATCCTTGCTGTGACCCATGCCTACCCGTCAAATATGCATTCAGCCCAATCAAAACGGGCGCAAGCAGCTACTGAATCCATAGCGCATCACATCAACTACGTGGGCGTGTTGTGCGTTGAGTTTTTCATCGTCGATGACGGCAGTGAGCATGGCGGCCTGATCGTCAACGAGATGGCGCCACGCCCGCACAACAGTGGCCACTACACGATGGACGCCTGCGATGTGTCGCAGTTTGACTTGCAGGTCCACGCCATGGCCGGTTTGCCGTTGCCCAGGCCACGCCAGCATTCGCCGGCCATCATGCTCAATTTGCTGGGCGATGTCTGGTTTGATGCGCAAGGCAAACCGCGCACGCCTGACTGGCAAGCCGTCTTGGGCCTGCCCGGCACGCACCTGCATCTGTATGGCAAGCAGGGTGCCCGACCGGGCCGCAAGATGGGGCACTTGAACATCACAGGTGCTGATGTGGCTGCGGTGAAATCGGTTGCACGACAGGCAGCCGACATTTTGGGTTTGGCTGGAATGGGTGCGGAATGAAGTCGGGGGCATTCACCGCAGAGGCGCAGAGAACGCCGAGATGCGCAGAGAATAATATTCTTTTGCTCCAACTCTGTGGCCCTCTGCGTTCTCTGCGTCTCTGCGGTAAAAGGTTTTCATGTCCAGCCTGACGCCTGAGCAAGCTGCTGCGCACATCCGCGCAGGTGAGTTGGTCGCCTTCCCAACCGAGACGGTGTACGGCCTGGGCG
>JANMIH010000512.1:0-9957 GCA_031375685.1 Polaromonas sp.
CCACTGGACAACGGTGCGCAAATCAAAGTCGCCATTCGAGTGGACACCAAAAGCCGAAGTGCCGAGATCGACTTTACCGGCACATCGCCGCAGCAAACCAACAACTTCAACGCGCCGACAGCGGTGTGCATGGCGGCGGTGTTGTATGTTTTCAGAACGCTGGTCGATGACGATATTCCGCTCAACGCCGGTTGCCTGAAGCCGCTCAAAGTCACCATCCCGCCCGGCAGCATGCTCAACCCGAACCCGCCTGCGTCAGTGGTAGCAGGCAATGTTGAAACTTCGACCTGCATCACCAACGCCCTGTATGGTGCGCTGGGTGTGATGGCGGCTGGGCAGTGCACGATGAACAACTTCACGTTTGGAAATT
This sequence comes from Polaromonas sp., assembly GCA_031375685.1. GTDB lineage: Bacteria > Pseudomonadota > Gammaproteobacteria > Burkholderiales > Burkholderiaceae_C > Polaromonas. The sequence continues at coordinate 371 of JANMIH010000512.1, forward strand.
CAAAGTATCAGTACTATGAAACTATTTCGGGGGGTAGCGGCGCTGGCGGCGTGACAGATGCAGAAGGTCAACTGGTTGGCGGCTTTAATGGCACGTCCGTTGTGCAGGCGCACATGACCAATTCACGCTTGACCGACCCCGAGATTTTGGAGTTTCGCTTCCCCGTGCGGCTGGAAAGTTATGAAATCCGTGCCAACTCCGGCGGCGCAGGCAAATGGACGGGCGGCAACGGCGGCGTACGGCGTGTGCGGTTTTTAGAGGCCATGACAGCCAGCATCTTGTCCAATGGCCGCAAATACGGTGCCTTCGGCATGGCGGGCGGCCAGCCGGGGCAGGTCGGGCAAAACGTGGTGGTGCGCGCGGGCGGCCGTATCGAAACGCTGGGACACATTGGCCAGGCCGACATGCTGCCGGGCGATGTGTTTGAGATTCATACGCCGGGAGGCGGCGGGTTTGGAAAAGCTTGATCGCCTTGGGAAAATCTCCCCAGACTTTTATGGGGGATTTCATCCTACTTTTGGGCTTTAAGCCCAATCAATACGGGCGCAAGAAGCTATTTTTTAAGTAGCAGACCATACCACCACCAGTGCCTGCGGGGGCAGGTCAGCCAGCCGTACCAGCTGGCCTGCGGCAACGGTGAGGTCTGGTTGGAGGTCAGTCGCTTCGCCGCGCTGCCAGCGCATTGTCACCGTCTTGCCTTGCAGCTTCAAGACAACTTCAAAGTCTGGCCAGTCTGCGGGCACACACGGGGTGATGGACAATTCGCCTTGCCGGATTTTTAACCCCAGCAAATTCTCCAGTGCTGCGCGATACAACCAGGCCGCTGAGCCGGTGTACCAGCTCCAGCCGCCCCGCCCGGTGTAGGGCGATGCTCCATAAATATCGCCTGCTGTCACATAGGGCTCCAGTTCATACAGCGGCCCGCGTGTGGGGTGCTGGCTGCGGTGGGCGGGGCTGATGGCCTTGAAACTTTCCCACGCGGCCTGGGCATCGCCGGTTTGAGCTTGCGCCATCATGGCCCAGACGGCGGCGTGGTTGTACTGGCCACCGTTTTCGCGCACTCCCGGCGGGTAAGCCTGAATGTAGCCGGGGTTGTTGGCGGATTTTTCAAACGGCGGTGCCAGCAAGTGCAACAGCCCTGTGTCGTCATCGATCAATTGCTGCGTCATGGCCTCTATGGCGCTTTGCATGAAGGGCTCGGTGGATGCACCAGACAGCACCGACCAGGCCTGCGCAATCAGATCAATCCTGCATTCGTCGTTGCTTGACGAACCGAGTGGCGCGCCATTGTCAAAAAACGCACGCCTGAACCATTCACCGTCCCAGCCGTGGCTGTGCAGGGCTTGTATCCAGCCTTGCCGGGCGGTCAGCCATGCGTGGGCTCGCTGGGCATCGCCACGTGATGTTGCCAGTGGCGCAAAGTCTTGTACAACCCGGCACAAAAACCACGCCAGCCAGACCGACTCGCCTTTGCCTTCATGGCCCACCCGGTTCATGCCGTCGTTCCAGTCGCCTGTGCCCATCAGCGGCAGGCCGTGCGTGCCTGTGGCCAGACTGAGGTCAATGGCGCGGGCACAGTGTTCATACACCGATGCCTTGTCGTCACTGATGTCTGGTGCGTAATAGGCGTCTTCTGCGCCTGCAGGAATAGCGGGGCCTTGCAAAAACGTGACTTGTTCATCCAGCAGCGCGAAGTCGCCCGTTACCTCCGCATAGTGCGCGCAGGCATACGGCAGCCATAGCAAGTCGTCGCTGAAATGGGTGCGCACGCCTTCACCACCGGGCGCGTGCCACCAATGCTGGACGTCGCCTTCAGCAAACTGGCGTGACGCATTCAGCACAATCTGCGCACGCAGGCGCTCGGGCGCGACCACGGCAAAAGCCATGCTGTCCTGCAATTGATCCCTGAAGCCAAACGCGCCACCCGCCTGGTAAAACCCAGCCTTGGACCACAGGCGTGAGGTGAGCGTCTGGTAAAGCAGCCAGCGGTTGATGAGCGCATCAAACAAGGGGTCTGGTGTGCTGACCTGAACCTGCCCTTGCAAGTTACCCCAAAATGTTTTGATATCTTTGAGCGCCTGCGGCACGTCCCGGTGCAGCCAGGTTTTGGCCAGTTGCTCGGCTTGGGCTGCATCAGGCGCATGGCCCAGGACAAAACTGAAACTGAACACCTCGCCTGCCGCCAGACTGAAGCTGCTGGCCAGCGCGCCGCATGCGTCCAGGCCACTGCCGCTGCGCTGCCCCAGCGTGTTGGGCCAGTTGAGCTGGCCTGTGACGTCAAAAAATTCATGGCGGTCACAGGTCCACTGCACGATGCCGGGCATGCCGGCCAGCGCCAAAAACGCCGTGCTGCCGCCAAAGCCTGCGCGGCTTTGGCGCTGCTGGGCCATCACGGCGGCTGTGCCGGGCGAGTTCCATGCCAGCACCGTGCGGCGTTCTGCATGGCTGGCACCCATTTGCCATTCAGCCATGGCCAGCGCCCGTAAAGCACGCGGTGCGCGGCCGTTGTTACGCAGTTGCACGTGGACCAGTTTGACGGCCGCATCACGGTCCGCAAAAAACGTCGTTTGGGTGTCCAACTGCTCATGCGTGCTCTCAAACACGCTGTAGCCCTGGCCGTGGCGCACCCTGTGAACAGGCGATGCGCTGACCGCTGCACGGTGGGGACCGGGCGTCAGCCCCAGAAATTGCCCGGTCAGAATATCTTGCAGCAGGAAATGCTCGTGGCTGGGGTCTTCGACGGGGTCGTTGCGCCATGGCGTGATCTGGTGCTGCCGACTGTTAACGGCCCAGGTGTAGCCGCTGCCCGTTTCAGACACCTGAAAGCCGAACGATGCATTGGCAATGACATTGACCCAGGGGCGCGCTGGCCGCTGGGTGGGGCTGATGTCAAACTGGAACTCGCCTGAATGGCGATCAAATTGACCGACAGGCGCCCTGATGGTGCGAGGCCTTGACAGGGTTGGTTGTTGAGGCAGCGCCGTTTTGGGCTTGCCCGGTAATTGCCATGACGCTTTGAGATCTGCTACCTGTACTTCAATGGGCTTGCCATCGGCTACAAACACCACGCGCGCCATGGCCAGCAGGGTGGCCTTTTCTGTGGGTGACACCTCGTGGTCGCGCAGCAAATAAAAGCCTGCGCTAATCGTAGGTGGAAAGCTGTGCTGCACTTTTTGATTCAGGCGGTCGCGCTGAGCCACAATTTCATGTTGCAGCGGTGACAGGTAGGAGTTGTCCTCACTGTTCAGCACCACCACATCGGTGGCCAGTGCGCCAAAACTCCACCAGGGTTGCGCCCGCAGCAGTGACTGAATCAGACCCAGGCCCTCACTGGCATGAATGCGAACCAGCAGGATCGGTTTGTCGCCTGAAATACCAAGCCGCCACAGCTGCTTTTGGTCAATCAGCATCCTGGCGCTGATGGCATTGGAATTGGCGTTTGCGTTGGGTCGGGGGCTGCTGTACATCAGCGCTGTGGTGAGGTCTTGCAAAGCGGCGTTTTCGTCTGCGTCCAGCCCCAGGTCGCGCAGGCGCACCTGGGCGAGTGTGGCCGCCATGCGGGCGGCGCGCTCCAGGTGCATGGGCTGCAGATACTGGTCAATCCGGCCTGCCAATTCGGTGGCGTCTGCAGCGACTGTGGTCGCAAAACTCAGGCGTGCCACACCGCCAGCAGCAATGCGTACCTTGACACGCAGGCAGGCGACGGGGTCCAGTCCGTTGGCAGGCGTGGTGTCCGAGCCTGTCGCCTGGTCTTGTGCCATGGCAGGTTGTCCGCGGCTTCGGTTGCGGCCCAAAAAGGCGCGGCGGTCGGTGATGCAGTCCAGCGCCAGGATGTCGGCATCGGCCTCAGCCAAAAAATGCGCGGCGGATATTTGCGGGTCACCCTGCAGCCGGGGGCGGCGGTTTAACAGCAACGCCCGCCAAGGTGCATGCCAGGTGGTGTCAATGAACAGGTTTGAAAACGCGGGGTGCGCCTCATCAGCCCGGGCATCAGCCAGCACCACTTCAAAACAGGACACCACGTCGTAGGTGACGGCAACGTCGAGCAGGTTGGTGATGACCACCGTGCGCAGCTCGGTGTCGTCCTCCGGGCTGACCAGCACCGTGGTGGTGGCCTGCATGTGCCGGGTCGTTGCATCAAACTGCACCCGGTCAGCCATGAAGCAGCAGCTGTAGCGCCACTGCGGATGCGGGGCGGGGTGCGCTGTGACTGAACAGGCTGCGTTGCCATCTGTTTTCAGATAAATAAAGCTGCCGTATTCGTCGCGCGCCAGATCGTCACGCCAGCGACTGACATTGATACGCTGATTATTTTTCTGCCAGCGACTGACGCCCGCACCGTTGGGGCGCAGTGTCACGCTGTAGCGGCCGTTTGACAGCAAATGTGTGGGTTGCCAGCCAGGCGCCTGCGGGTTGATGCTGCGCGACTGGAAAGCACTGTTGGGCAGGCTGTCATCAGCGCCTGGTGAGGTGCGCGGGTTGGCGCTGCTGATGATTTGCCGGGGGCAGCGCTCATGCAGCAAGGTGTCGTACGCTGCCACCAGCGGGGTTTGGGCAAACCAGTGTTGCGGTGCCTGGCCGCACAGCACGTTGCACAGCGCCACCAGCGCCATGCCCTGATGGTGCGCCATGTAGTTTTTGACCACGCTGAATTTTTCAAGGTGCGGCTGGCGGGCGGCGGTAAAGTCAATCGCGTCCATGAAGCCATACTCGCCCCTGGCGTTCAGCCCTTCCATGCGGCGCAGGTTGGCAATGGCGGGCTTCGGGCTCAGCATGGTGGCCATCAGGCTGGCATAGGGCGCCACCACACGCTCGCTGGCCGGGGTACGGCGCAGCGCCAGGCGGGGCACGCCAAAGGGTGAATACTGGTAGGCCAGGGAATGGTCCTGGGCAAAGTAGGCTGATTCAGACACGCCCCAAGGCAAGCCTTGTGCATCACCAAAGAGCTGCTGCTCCATCACGCCCACCAGACTGGACGAATACAGCAGGCCATTGGCGGGCTCCTGCATCACCAGCGACGGCATCAGGTATTCAAACATCGAGCCCGACCACGACTTGAGCCCCGGCGTGATGCCGCTTGATAAAAACGACCGGCTAAGGGCCATCCAGTGGCGGCGCGGCACATCGCCTTTGGCAATTGCCACAAAGCTGGCCAGGCGTGATTCAGATGCCAGCAAATCGTAGTAACTGGCGTCGAGTGTGTGGTCATTGACGCGCAGGCCAATATGAAACAGGTGCCGCTTGGGGTTGTACAGGCTGCGGAAGTTCATGCCCATGCACAGCTGCATGCACTGGGCTGCAATGGCTTCCAGCTGCTGCTTTTCGATTTTGGTGGTGTCGGCTTTGCGCGCCAGGCTGCCCATGGCACCGCTGACGGCCAGCAAGTGACCTGCCAGGTTGCCACTGTCCACGGTCGAGACATGGGCAGGCTGCAATACCGCCAGTGTTTCAGTCTGATACCAGTTAAACAGATGGCCGTCGTGTTTGGACATCTTGGCAATCGTTGCCAGGGTGGCTTGCAAACGTGCCACCACGTCTGCCGTGCTGATCCAGCCAAACTGGCGGGCACAGGTCACAGCCAGCAAATACAGACCGATGTTAGTGGGTGACGTGCGGTGCGCCAGTGTGGGCTCCCCGTCAATTTGCAGGTTGTCGGGCGGCAAGTGGTTGTCTTGCGGGGTGATGCAGTGTTCAAAAAAGCGCCAGGTGTCATGCGCAATGCCACTCAGGTAGCTGCGCTCATCTGCATCCAGCCGCTGGCTCTTGGGCAGCTCTGCGGGCAGGCTGACCCACCAGGCAAACAACGGCGCCACGGCCCATATCGCAAACATGAGCGCAGCCAGTGGGTGCGGGCTGACCAGCCATGCCAGAGCGGCCAGGACAACGCAGGCCAGCGATGTGACGGCCTGCTTGCGTGCAAAGGTGATCAAGGTGTATTTGGCAGCGGCTTGCGCCTGGGCGGCAGTTGTCCATTGCAGCAAATGTTTGCGGCTGACAACCATGCGCCACAGCGCCCGGGCGATGGCGTCCAGCTGTAAAACAGACTTATGCACCAGTTGGGTAAATTGCCACGCTGCCGCACCAAACGAACGCCACAACTGCGACATGCCGACATGAAAGAAATGCCGCAACACAATACCGCGCCGGGTCGGCACAAGCCCTACGAGCGCGCCCAGCAAGGGCCCCGCCAGAAAGGCGGCCAGCACCATGGCCAGCGCTTTTGAAAGCGGTATGGCGTCTGTGAAAACGACCCACAGCAGCAACGCCAGTGACGCAGGCACGACCAGCGAGCGGCGCAGGTTGTCAAACATCTTCCACAGGCCCAGGCTGTCAATGCCGTAGTGGCTGGCGCGCAGCATCAGTGGCAGCAACTGCCAGTCGCCACGTGCCCAGCGGTGCTGGCGTGAATCGTCAACCCCTGAATGATGCGGGTGGTCTTCGCTAAGGATCACATCGCTCACAAAGGCGCAGCGGCTGATGCTGCCTTCGAGCAGGTCATGCGAGAGAACGGATTCATCGGCAAAGCGCTGGTCCAGCACCGCATGCAATGCCTTGACGTTCAGCAGCCCTTTGCCAGTAAAAGAACCCATGCCAAACAGATCCTGGTACACATCCGATGTGCCGTTGCTGTAGGGGTCAATGCCGCACTGACCGGCAAACAGGGCGTGAAATGGCGAGCACTCTTCAAATTGCGGCAGCGGCGTGACCACACGCGGCTGCAAAATACCGTAGCCAGCCGTGACGCGCCTGCTGGCGACATCGACGTGCGGCGTGTTCAAAGGGTGAGCGGCAATCGACACCAGCTCGCGCAATGCGGTGGGTGGCAAACCGGTGTCGCTGTCCAGCGTCACGATGTACTGGATACCGCTGCCAAGCGCCAACCCATCGGCAAAATAAAATGCGCCGTCGTCGGGTTTGTCATCGGCGGCGATCAGGCGCACCAGCGCCTCCAGCTTGCCGCGTTTGCGCTCCCAGCCGATCCATTTGCCTTCGGTGCTGCACCATTTGCGGCCCCGGTGGATGACCAAAAACCGGGGGACCTGACCGTCGGCCGACGGGTAAGCTCTGTTCAATGCCGTGATTTGCGCCAGTGCTTCTTTGAGCAGCGCGGTGTCAGTGGGCAGGCTGGCCTGGTCAGCGTCAGCCCAGTCAGACAGCAGCGCAAACTGGGCGTTTTCTTCCAGGCTGGCCAGCCAATGCAGGCGCAGCCGATCGGCCAGGCCCTTGATGGATGCAGGGGAGGTCAACATGCACGGCATCACCACCAGCACCCGGTGCTCAGGCGGAATACCGCTGGCAAAGTCGAGTCGGGGCATGGGTGTGATGCGGGTTGACTCGGCAATCACGCGGTGAATGACGGCAGCCACCGCTTCTGAGGCAGGCCAGGCCATCAACGCGAGTGCCACCCAATGCGCTAAAGACCAGTCTGACCAGGCATGCAATGGCCGATTGGTCAGCGCCAGCAGGCTCAAGGTGCCCAGCACCAGCGCCATGAGGTAGATGGGCAAACGCCAGGCGGGACTGAGCCTGAGCTTGACGCGCTTGCGACCCAGCGCGTCATTTTTTGCCAGACTTTCAAGCATTGCATCGCGCCCTGGACCTATCAGGTGGTACGCGGCTGTCCCCTGCACGCTCGGGGTGGACGCTTGTGCCTGCTTGACCACTGCTTCGGCCACGGCCAGCTCGGTCTGCTGCGTGTCACGCGCGAGCTTTTCCATCGCTTGCGTGATTTGCTGTCGGGTACCTTCGCTTTCCAGAGCAAAGCTGGGCAATCGCTGTAGCACCTGCAAAGCACTGCTGACAGGCTCTATCAGCTCGCGCCATTCGATCTGGCCGATCAGGCGCAAGCTGTTGATGATGTTGCTGATGGTCAGATTGGTCGCTACCTGGGCACTTTGACCCTCTGCAATCAAGGCCTGGCCGTTGGGGCAGTGCAGATTGATCCAAAACACCAGCATGGCCGATGCGTCGCTGGGCTGGTCGGGTATGCGCTGCCAGAGCTGGGTTAAAAATCCACGCTCCAGGTCTCTGGCACGCATGCCTGCCAGCAAATCATTGAGGTCATTTTCAGACAACGCACCATGCGCGTCCCAAATAGCATGGGCTAATTCCCTGGCGGCCTTGCCTTCAGCAATGTGGTCCGCCACCCGCCGCAGATTCTCAAGCAGAATCACCCGCAGCGTGGTGGGCAAAGCCCACAGCTCCCCCAGACTCAGTTGATTGACTTCCTGATAGGCATGCAAAAAAGCCTTGAACAACGCCGGGTCCAGCACACTGTCGGTATGAGCCACATAGGCCCAAGCAATGCCATAGACGCGCGGCAGTCCCGCCAAGGGCCGGTCGGTCAGCTTGGGCAGGTCCGCATAGTAGCGGCGCGGCACACCTTCGTGGATTTGTTGCAGCTGCGCTTCTACCAGATGAAAATTGTCCAGTAGCCATTCAGCTGCCGGTGTGATGTACTGGCCGTTTAGCGAGATGGTGGCAATGTAGTCGTAAGCCTGGCGCAACGCCCTGATGTTGTCCTGGACACGAGGAAAGAACGACAGACTTTCGCCCCAGCTCTTGCTGGTGCTGATGGTTTGCGCTTGCGCCAGGCTGCGGCCGTGTTCTTCAAAACGTTGCGTGCCAAACAGCTCTGCGCGAATCAGCGGCTCTGGGCCGCTTGTATGGGAATTCAGTCTTGTTCTGGCGTGTGGGTTTAATGTTTCCAGACGGTCAAGTGCGGCGGTTTTCACATTGTCAGATCAGGCCAACCACCGCCAGCAAAACGGCCGCCAGCACAGCCGCCGTCACCATGCGGCTGAAAACCGCTGACTGCGCCAGCTCAAGCGCCGCATGCAAGCCGAAAAAGCGGCTGCGTTTGCTGGCGCAATGGTCCATGTGGGAAGCCAAAGCCGCTGTGTCGGTCGATACAAAGTCTGCGTCTGCGTTGAATCTTGTGAAGGCTGTCATGGTCTGCTCCGGGTGCGTCAAGGTCGGCAACTTCACGGCGCTCGTCATGTCACAGAGGTCGCACGCTTCAGCCTTGCATCCATCCTACGCAGACACCCTTGGTTGACCCATCAGACGCTGCTGCTTTTGGTGTAGGACAGGGGCTTTGGGCGGGCAGAGGCTCATCGAAATGAGCTTTAAATGCTACTTTTTCAGGAGCTGCTTGCGCCCGTATTGATTGGGCTGAAGGCACTTTTGATACCTGAAAAAGACGATTCTGAGCTGCTCGGCGCCCTGTTTTGACGAGAGACGGCTTGTTTTGTGTCAACAAAGCACTTTTCAGTCTATTTTGAGGTCTCTTTTAGGCCTCTAGACCAATGAATACGGGCGCAACCAGCTACGTATTCAGGAGTAGTAGCTGGCTTCGCAGGCAGCCAGCCACTGGCTGTGGTCAGCGTCGGCTGATCACCACCGCGCCGCCAACGCCGGCGTTGTCGGAGTTTTTACCGCGCAGCAGGTTGGGGCTGGCCAGGCTCAGGGTGTAGTTGTCAGGGCTGTAGCTGCCCGTGCCCTGCAGATAAACCGGGTTGCTGGCATTCATGACGACGGTATCGCCACGCACAGAGATCATCATGTCCTGTTGACAAGCGGGTGCA
>JANMIH010000529.1:0-3415 GCA_031375685.1 Polaromonas sp.
CTCAGGGTAGTATTCATGGGCGGGCACCAAGTTCATGATTCGATACCCTGATCTTGCAGCCTTTTAGGCGGTGTCCGCAACTTTTTTTTACCCCAAACAGCGGCTAATTCGGCTGGCTTGGGGAATTCTGCAAGTCCCTCATTTGTAAATTTATAGGGTTTTTGCACGGCAAGGTGTTGACAGAGCCCGAGACCTGAGTGATACTCGTGGGCTTCGCTTGAAAAAGTGAAGTACCAGAAAATAGCCTAATGGAAGCCTTGCAAGTGGTTTGCGGGGTGGACGACAGGCCCAAGACTGATTGGCTTGACAAAGCTCCGCGAAGAAATCGGATTTTTGCCTTGCTGGTGCAAGTTGGGAACACATTTAAATGATTCAAACGCAATCCAAACTCGATGTTGCTGACAATACGGGTGCCAAATCCGTAATGTGCATCAAAGTGCTGGGCGGCTCCAAGCGCCGGTACGCCAGCGTCGGTGACGTCATCAAAGTCAGCATCAAAGAAGCTGCTCCACGTGGCCGCGTCAAAAAAGGCGAGGTTTACAGTGCTGTGGTCGTTCGCACTGCCAAAGGCATTCGCCGTGGCGATGGTTCGCTGGTTAAATTCGACGGCAACGCAGCAGTGTTGCTTAACGCCAAGCTGGAGCCGATCGGCACCCGCATCTTCGGACCAGTGACGCGCGAACTGCGCACTGAAAAGTTCATGAAGATCGTGTCCCTGGCTCCTGAAGTTCTGTAAAGGCAGGCCATGAACAAAATTCGCAAAGGCGACCAAATCATCGTCATCACAGGTCGTGACAAGGGCAAGCGCGGCACGGTCACGCAGCGTACGGATGACGCTTATGTGTTGGTTGAAGGCATCAACATGGTGAAAAAACACACCAAGCCGAACCCGCTCAAGGGCACCACGGGTGGCATCGTGCAAAAAAGCATGCCGATTCACCAGTCCAATATCGCGATTTTCAACGCGACGTCGGGCAAGGCAGATCGCGTGGGCATCAAGTTGTTGGCTGACGGCAAAAAAGTGCGCGTCTTCAAGTCCAGCGGCGACGAAATCAAGGCTGCATAAACATGGCTAAAGCAATAACACAACAAGCTGCAACGCAGGCCCGCCTGCAAACGCAGTTCCGCGAGAAAATCGCACCTGCCTTGGTTGAGAAATTTGGTTACAAGTCACCAATGCAGGTTCCACGGATCACCAAGATCACGCTCAACATGGGTGTGAGCGAGGCTGTTGCCGATAAAAAAGTCATGGACAGCGCCGTCGGCGACATGACCAAAATCGCAGGTCAAAAGCCGGTCGTTACCAAGGCTAAGAAAGCTATTGCCGGTTTTAAAATCCGCGAAGACTTGCCAATCGGCTGCATGGTGACCCTGCGCGGCGTGAAAATGTATGAGTTCCTGGATCGTTTCGTAACCGTGGCTTTGCCCCGTGTTCGTGACTTCCGCGGTATCTCGGGTCGCGCATTCGATGGTCGTGGCAACTACAACATCGGCGTGAAAGAGCAAATCATTTTTCCTGAAATTGAATACGACAAGGTCGATGCCTTGCGCGGACTCAACATCAGCATCACCACAACGGCCAAGACCGATGAAGAGTGCAAGGCACTGCTCACCGCTTTCCGTTTCCCGTTCAAGAACTGAGGCTCTCGCATGTCAAAACAAGCATTGCTGCAACGCGAAAACAAGCGCGATAAACTGGTCGCCAAGTTCGCCAAGAAACACGCAGAACTCAAAAAGACGTCTAACGACTTCAAACGCACGGATGACGAACGCGCTGCTGCCCGTCTTGAGTTGCAAAAGTTGCCCCGCAACGCGAACCCCACTCGTCAGCGCAACCGCTGTGCGATCACGGGTCGCCCGCGTGGTACGTTCCGTCAATTCGGCTTGGCTCGCGCCAAGATTCGTGAGTTGGCATTTGCTGGTGATATCCCTGGTATCACCAAGGCAAGCTGGTAAGCATAGGAGAACCGCAAAATGAGTATGAGTGATCCTATCGCCGACATGCTGACACGCATTCGGAACGCACAAATGGTTGAAAAAGCCGTTGTTCAAGTGCCATCGTCAAAAGTCAAAGTTGCCATCGCGCAAGTGTTGAAGGATGAGGGCTACATTGATGGCTTCTCCGTCAAGCTTGATGATGGCAAGTCCCAACTGGAAATCGCCCTGAAGTATTACGCAGGCAAGCCCGTGATTGAGCGCATTGAGCGCGTCAGCCGCCCCGGCCTTCGTGTGTACAAAGGCCATGGCGCCATTCCTCAGGTCATGAATGGCTTGGGTGTGGCAATTGTCACGACACCGCAGGGTGTGATGACTGATCGCAAAGCGCGCGCTACCGGTATCGGTGGTGAAGTGCTTTGCTACGTCGCTTAATCGCAGGCATTGAAGGAGTAACTGAAATGTCCCGTGTAGGAAAAATGCCAGTGTCTGTACCAGCCGGTGTGGATGTGGCCATCAAACAAGACCAGATCAATGTCAAGGGCGCTTTGGGCGCGTTGGCTCTGGCTCAAAACGCGCTCGTCACCATCACACAAGATGCTGGCAAGCTGAGCTTTGCACCTGCGAACGAATCGCGAGAAGCCAATGCCATGTCGGGCACCATGCGTCAGCTAGTGAACAACATGGTGGTCGGTGTGACCAAAGGCTTTGAGAAAAAACTCAGCCTTGTCGGCGTGGGTTACAAAGCTGCTGCAGCAGGTACCAAGTTAAACTTGACAGTGGGTTATTCACACCCCGTTGACTTCGTGATGCCAGCCGGCATCACTGTGGCAACACCAACGCCAACTGAAATTGTGATCAAAGGTTCTGACCGCCAGCGCGTTGGCCAGATCGCTGCTGAAGTTCGTGCTGTTCGTCCTCCTGAGCCTTACAAGGGTAAGGGCATCCGCTATGCGGATGAGAAGATCACGATCAAAGAAACCAAGAAGAAATAAGGAGCTGCACCATGTTGACCAAAAAAGAGCAGCGCCTGCGTCGTTCACGTCAAACCCGGATTCGCATCGCCACGCAAGGTGTTGCCCGTTTGACAGTAAACCGTACCAACTTGCACATTTATGCCAGCGTTATTTCTGGCGACGGCACCAAGGTTTTGGCTGCAGCATCCACTGCAGAAGTCGAAGTCCGCAAGGAAATCGGCGCTGCTGGCAAGGGCGGCAACGTCGCTGCTGCACAAGCCATTGGCAAGCGCATTGCTGAAAAAGCAAAAGCTGCTGGCGTAGACAAAGTTGCGTTTGACCGTGCTGGTTTTGCGTACCATGGCCGCGTCAAGGCGCTGGCCGATGCAGCCCGCGAAGCTGGCCTGCAGTTTTAAGAAGATCGGAATAGACGTATGGCCAAGTTTCAAGCTAAATCAGCAAACGACGCTCCAGACGATGGTCTGAAGGAAAAGATGATCGCGGTCAACCGCGTGACCAAAGTG
>JANMIH010000530.1:0-3043 GCA_031375685.1 Polaromonas sp.
CTCAGGGTAGTATTCATGGGCGGGCACCAAGTTCATGATTCGATACCCTGATCTTGCAGCCTTTTAGGCGGTGTCCGCAACTTTTTTTTACCCCAAACAGCGGCTAATTCGGCTGGCTTGGGGAATTCTGCAAGTCCCTCAGTAGTTTGTAGGTCGGTTTAACGAAACGTAACCCGACACTCCTCTATGCCCTAGACATTCCATGGGTCACGCCTTGCGGCTAACCCAATTGACGAAATTATCAAACAAAGTAGCAGAAAGCCAATAAATACGGGCACCAAAAGCTCCTGTATTTATAGCAATCTGACCTGTCAATTGCCCCTTGTCACAGGCATTTCGACCTCACCGGGCAGCAGCAAGTGCTTGGCCAGCTCCAGCTTGGCAAGGGATGCGCGGTGGACTTCGTCCGGGCCGTCGGCCAGGCGCAGGGTGCGCTGGTGGGCGTAGGCGTAGGCCAGCGGGAAGTCGTCTGACACACCGCCGCCGCCGTGCGCCTGGATGGCCCAGTCGATGATCTGGCAGGCCATGTTGGGCGCCACGACCTTGATCATGGCGATTTCGGCTTTGGCGACCTTGTTGCCGACCGTGTCCATCATGTAGGCGGCTTTGAGCGTCAGCAGCCTGGCTTGTTCGATCATGCAGCGTGACTCGGCAATGCGCTCAGACCACACCGACTGGCGCGAGATCGGTTTGCCAAAGGCCACGCGGCTGTTCAGGCGCTTGCACATCAATTCAAGCGCGCGCTCGGCGCAGCCGATGGTGCGCATGCAGTGGTGAATGCGTCCGGGGCCAAGGCGGCCTTGGGCAATTTCAAAGCCGCGGCCTTCGCCCAGCAGCATGTTGTCCACCGGTACGCGCACGTTGGTCAGGCGCACTTCCATGTGGCCGTGCGGCGCGTCGTCATAGCCAAACACGGTGAGCGGGCGGATCACGGTGATGCCGGGGCTGTTGGCGGGCACCAAGATCATCGACTGCTGCTCGTGGCGGCCCGCGTCGGGGTTGGTTTTGCCCATGACGATGTACACAGCGCAGCGTGGGTCGCCAGCGCCTGATGACCACCACTTCAGGCCATTGAGCACATACTCGTCGCCGTCACGTTCAATGCGGCAGGCGATGTTGGTCGCGTCCGATGAAGCGACCTCAGGTTCGGTCATCAGAAACGCCGAGCGGATCTCGCCGCGCAGCAAAGGGTCCAGCCACTGGTCTTTGTTGGCTTCAGAGCCATAGCGGGCAATGGTTTCCATGTTGCCGGTGTCGGGTGCCGAGCAGTTGAAGACTTCCGCCGCAAAAGGAACTCGCCCCATGATCTCGCACAGCGGTGCATATTCAAGGTTGCTCAGGCCTTCAGGCGCGCGCGGGGAGTGTGGCAAAAACAGGTTCCACAAGCCAGCGGCTCGGGCTTTGGGTTTCAGTTCTTCAATGATGGCAGTGGGAATCCAGGCGTTACCTTTGGCGCGGTTGTCAGCAATTTCATTAAAAAAGCGCGCCTCGTTCGGGTAAATGTGCTCGTCCATGAAGGCCAGCAAGCGGGCCTGCATCTGCTGTACTTTGGGGGTGAAATTAAAGTCCATGTTTATCTCCAGTTATTTCAAAAAAATCAAGATTCAAGCGCAGCTTGATGACCCGTCTTGCGTGCAAAGCCCCACGCCATTTTGGCTAGCACAGGCGCACCCGCTGCCGAGCTGACGGCTTGCGCGCTCGATGCCGTGCCCGCCTCCACCCGCTTGGCAATGCCTTGCAAAATCGCCGCCAGCCTGAACAGGTTGTAGGCCAGGTAAAAGTTCCAGTCGGCTTTGAGCTGGTCGGGTGTGGTGATACCGGTGCGTTCGCAGTATCTGGCGATGTAGTCGGCTTCGCTCGGTATGCCCAGCGCCGCAATGTCCAGCCCACCAATGCCGCGAAACGCCCCCGGTGGAATGTGCCAGGCCATGCAGTGGTAGCTGAAGTCGGCCAGCGGGTGGCCCAGGGTAGACAGCTCCCAGTCCAGCACGGCCATCACGCGTGGCTCGGTGGGGTGAAACATCAGGTTGTCCAACCTGAAGTCGCCATGCACGATGGACGTCATGGCTTCGTCGCGCGCCGTTGCCGGGATGTTGGCTGGCAGCCAGGCCATCAGGCTGTCCATCTCGGGGATGGGCTGGGTGATGGAGGCGGTGTACTGCTTGCTCCAGCGGCCAATTTGCCGCTCAAAGTAGTTGCCGGGCTTGCCATAGTCGGCCAGTCCCCGCTCGGCAAAT
Source organism: Polaromonas sp. (assembly GCA_031375685.1). GTDB lineage: Bacteria > Pseudomonadota > Gammaproteobacteria > Burkholderiales > Burkholderiaceae_C > Polaromonas. The sequence continues at coordinate 2,238 of JANMIH010000530.1, forward strand.
TTGACTTGATGCAGGGCGCTGATGACGCGGTTCATCTCGTCATAAATCTCGGCGCGCTGCGCAGGCGTCATGCCAGGCAGGGCCTGGTCCCACAGCACGCGGCCGGCCACAAACTCCATCACGTAAAACATGCGGCCAATGACGGATTCGTCCTCACACAGGCAGTGCATTTTGGCTACCGGCACGTCGGTGCCCTGCAAGCCGCTCATGACCTTGAACTCACGCTCCACCGCGTGAGCAGACGGCAGCAGCTTGGCAACTGGGCCAGGCTTGGCGCGCATCACATAGGACTTGCCCGGTGTGATGAGTTTGTAGGTCGGGTTGGACTGCCCGCCTTTGAAGATTTCAACCTGCAACGGGCCTTTGAACCCAGGCATGTGCAGGTCTAAATAGGCCGTCAATGCACCCACGTCAAACGCGTGCTGCGCGGTGACTTCACGGGTGCCGACGAAATGGTCAAAGTTACTCATGGCTGGGGTGTCAATCGTTCAGGGCTTTTCAGGATCGGTGTCTGAAATGCGCAGCAAGATGGCCCGGTTGCGGATGACCAGGCCTGCGGTTTCAATGCGAATGGCATCTTCACGCTCCATGGCTTTGAGCTCCTGGTTCACGCGCTGGCGTGATGCGCCCAGCAGTTGCGCCAGCTCTTCTTGTGCCAGCTGCAGGCCAATGCGCACCTCGCTGTTGTCTGACAAACTGGGCACACCGTAGCTGCGTGCCAAGTGCAGCAGCTGTTTGGCCAGGCGTGCGCGCAGAGGCAGGGTGTTCAGGTCCTCGACCAGGCCAAACAACTGGCGTATGCGGCG
>JANMIH010000557.1:0-6838 GCA_031375685.1 Polaromonas sp.
GGCCTCCAAAGCTTGACTTTGAGCCTGAACTTGACGCCTCTTGGCTTCACCCATTTGGTGACTCCCTCAAATCCGTTGAAACTGGCTTGTAGTCTAGCTTGCAGGCCGTTTATGGCCTGTCAACTGCCGGAAATAGGATAATCCTAGTTTTAGGATGGCTTGATTGTTAATGGGAGTAACTATGGACAGGTTGCTGTCGATGCGGGTTTTTCAAAAAGTCATTGATGAAGGTGGCTTTGCAGCGGCCGCCCGTGTGCTTGACATGTCGCCTGCCGGCGTGACACGTCTGGTCACTGACCTGGAGCAGCATCTGGGCACGCGCCTGATACAGCGCACCACCCGCAGGTTGGCGCTCACTGACGCGGGGCAAGGCTATTTGCTGCGGGTACGCAGCATTTTGAATGAGGTTGACGACGCAGAAGCCGCCGCCAGCCAGAGCGCCAGCGAGTTGCAAGGCGTGGTCAATGTCGTTGCGCCCCCCCTGTTTGCCAATTACTTTTTAGCCCCGCAAATTCCACATTGGCTGGCGCGTTACCCCAAAGTGGCGATTCATCTGCATGCCGACCCATTTCCCCAAGACCGGGTGGAAGAGTTTGACGTGGCCTTCATGGTCGTGAACGAAGGTTTCGACGCGAGCATCGTGGCGAGGCCATTGGCGCAAACCGAATACGTGGTTTGCGCCAGCCCGGCTTGTCTCAAGCGCATGGGCACGCCCAAAACACCCCATGAGCTGAGCCAGCACCAACACCATTACCTGCGCTTCCCGTGGCAGGCGTCGTCAGGCCATGCGGCACGCGGCATGCGGCTGCTGCGGCTGGACGGCAGCCAAGGCGAGATGGAGGTCGCCATGCAGGTGGTCTTTCAGGCTGAAAGTTATGAAACCCTGTTTGCCGCTGCGGTGGCAGGCGCTGGCATTGCCGCGCTGCCCAGATTCCCCGCAAGCAATTATTTTGAAAGCGGTGCCTTGACGCATGTCCTGCCCGAGTGGATTTTTAGCCGCTACACGGTGTTTGTGGCGCTGCCCACCCGCAAGCTGATGCCAGCCCGAACCCGGGCATTTGTCGACTTTGCCAGCGACAGGGTACTCAAGCCGGTAGGCTCGGAAAAATAAATAAACGCTATTGATTCAGGAGCTGCTTGCGTACGTATTTATTGTTCTACAGCCCTAAAACATACTTAAAAAGCACCTGAAAACAGTCGAAAAAGACCAAAACCGTGGTTTGACAGCTCAGAGCATCTCGTCAGGTGCAAAGGGTGCAATCATCCGCACCATCAGTTTCAGGCCCAGGCTGGCGTCGGGCTCGCTGGTCGCATCTGCCAACCCAGAGCCATGAGGGGCACGCCAGACCAGTTGGCCGTCTTTGAGTTCTACCTTATAGGCACCCTGGCCCAAGCCGGGCTCGATCAGCGCAGTTGCTTCCAGGGCGAGTTTGCGGTTGCGGATGACGATGGCGACTTCGCTGTTTTGCAGTTTGGAGCGCAAGTCCAGGTTCATCGAGCCGATGACCAGCAGACGAGCATCAACCACCACTGCCTTGGCATGCAGGCTGGCGCGCGATGCGCCGCTGGAGCCGCCGCCCGAGCCAGAACCCCTGCCAAAGCCTGCCACCGTGCCGCGTTGCTCGGACCGCATTTCATACATTTCAACGCCCATGGCTATCAGAGCCTCACGGTAGCGGGCGTAGCCGGCATGCGCGGCTACCGCGTCGTTGGAGGCCAGCGAGTTGGTCAACACCCGCACCCGCACGCCGCGTTTGCGAATCTCGGCAAACTGTTTCATCATCTCTGCGCCCGGCACGAAATAGGGCGACACCACCAGCAAATCGGTTTTGGCACGCGCCATCAGGCTTAGCAGGCCATCGACCGCCGTGTCGTTGGACTGTTCTGTTGCATCGGCATCCTCGGCAATTTTTGTGGGTTTGTCGACCAGCATGGTGGCAGCCGCCCAGGTCCAGCTGAGTTGCCTCAGGTTGGTGGTGTCCGGCAGGGCGGCGATGGTGGTGGTCACGCCTGAAGGACTGACAGCCACGCGGCTGACAGCGGTTTTATTGGCCGCTTCAACTGGCAAGGCCATCAGGTCAGCAACGGCTGCCGAGACTTCGCCCGAATTGGTGGGTTGCGTGGCAGGCTGGGGCTTCAGTGCATCAATGTCCTTGGCCGTCATCAACGACTGCACCGGGTAGGCCAGCGGGTTGTTCCAGTACTGGTCAAAGCTGCGTGACAAGTCGCGGGCAATGCGGCCAGCAGCCAGCACGTCAATGTCGACAAAATTCACCCCCTCGCTCTGGCCAAAATAGGTGTCACACAGGTTGCGCCCACCGGTGATGGCCACCGCGTTGTCGGCCACAAAAATCTTGTTGTGCATGCGCCGCTGCAGGCGCGCCGCGTCGCTCAAGGAGCTGACGATGCGCCACATGGCAGAGGCGCGGTTGCTTGGCAGCGGGTTGAACAGCCGCATCTCGATGTTCTTTTCAAACGCCAGCTTCAAAACCTGGGCATCCTTGCCAGCTGTGTTGAAGTCGTCGAGCAAAATACGCACCCGCACACCGCGCCCCGCCGCTTCACGCACCGCCGCAAACATGCGGTCGGTGGTGTCGTCTGCGTGAATGGCGTAGTACTGCAAGTCCAGCGTTTTTTCAGCGCCCTTGATCAGCGTCATGCGGCTGGTAAAGGCCAGCTCGGCACTGCCTACCAGCGCAAAACCCGAGTCATTGCGGGTGCTTGCAGCGGCCGCACGCGCCGCCACAGCCTTGCCCAGGCGGGTATCCAGGTTGTTCTCAAGGGCGGTAGACACAGGGCGTTGCACGTCAGAAGGCAAGGCAGCGCAACCGGTCAGCCACAGGCTCATCAACAAGAAAAAAAACAGCGCAAAAAAATGGCGGACTGAAGGCGTCTGAGGGCTGGTTTTGGGCATGGCACAGCTTACCCGAGAGTACAGCGTTGTGGGTTGTTTTCACACCCTGGTGCAGCGGGAAAGTGCCCGAAGTTGCTGTAGGGCAGTTTCCCGTCGTTTTTTCAAATTTGATAGCTGCTTGCGCCCGTATTTATTGGGCTGAAGGCATAAAACGTACTTAAAAAAGGTCAAAAATAGCCTGTGACAGCAGATTTTGGGTCACAAACCGAGCGGCAGCTTTCTGGCGTCAAAGCCCATAGATTGCATTTCGCGGCTGAAGTGGGTCATGGCAAGCGGGAAGGCTTGCGCTACCAGCACATATTGGTATGCCTCTTGGTCGAACAAAGGTGTAATTTTTGCCTCTGTTACGCCGGGTGGGTAGTCAAACTTTGCGTCGTAACTGCCGCTGAATTCCGCTTTTTGATCCTTCGCATCGGGCTTTGATGCGTGTGCAACCAGTTCGATCCTTACCAGGGCTTTTAGCGGCTCGGCTTCGTTTTGTGCGACAGCCAAACCGACCTCAATGGTTTGAACCAATTGAATGCTCCAAGGAGCATTGCCGCTGGATTCCGCCTTGTTTTCACCATGAAAGCTGGTGCATCGAAATGAATCCAGTTTGGGGCGCAGGCTAACTACTTCCATAGTCTGCTCTCGTCGGGTGTGGTGGTAAATGTTCTTTCACCTGATGTCTTGACGCTGCTGCGAAATTTAGCCATATCAAAAACGTTGCTTGGTGCAGCGGTCAGAGTGATGGTTTTTTCATTGACGATACTGTCTTTGGCGTGGCTTAGCTCAGCTGCCATACCCTTCACACTCACCAGCACCGCAAATGCTGCTTCGCTCTCGCGCATCACTCTCAGTAGCGAATCCATGGATTCCGCCTGCGACACATCATCGTTTTCGTATTTGCTGAAGGCCACCGGCCCGCCGCCAAACAGCTTGGCTGCCTGGTCTTGCGTTAGGCGGTATTGTTTACGCAAGGCAACAATCTCAGTGCCAGTCATCAAGCCATCAACCGACTTGCGAAACGCCATGATGGCGCGCTTGTTCAGTTTGCCTTCTGCTGCGCCTGCAAAGTCTGAATGGCAGGTGTCGCACAACTTATAGTGCGACGGCAACATTGCCTTTTGCCCTTTGTACTCACTCTCAAACTGATCCACGTGATGTGTCACGTGACCTTCGCCACAAATCGGGCAGAGTTCTTTCGTATCCATATATATCTCCACGTCTAGCTCATATGGCAAGAAACCACTAAAACCAAGTTGCCACCTTTTCCGATGGCAAATTTCAAAAAATATTCAATCGTCACGACCTTGTCGGTAGCGGGTATCTTTTCGCTTCGCTGCACGCTATAAGCGTCACAGGCTGCAATACCGCCCCTACCGTTTTCGCACCATTCAGAGTCAATGTAGTCACTGGCTTTAACAGCCAGAATCAATGCCGCAACCTCCCCATAGTCACCATCAAAAAATTTATCCACGTCCCTTCGGCAATTTCTGGTCAGCGCCTGAACCTTGTCTTCACCTTGCGCCAAAGCCCGTATTCGATCCAAACCATAGAGTGGACCCTTTGCAATCTTGACCCTTCCCGATTCTGTCGGTGGGTCTTGACTGTACTCGGAAAGGGCGTAGAAAGTTACCATCGTGGTAATTTTAGGGCTTTTCTAGGGTTATTACTCAAGAGATTGCTGTGTATTTAACCATGCTTAGACGCTTTCACCCCACACCCGGTCAATCGCGGCTTTGACTTTGGCTTCCATTCGGCGGATGAGTTCTCGGTTGGCGTTGACCAGGGATTGCTCGGCTTCGATTTCGGCGACGATGGCGCGTTGGGTGGGGAGGTTGGGGAGGGGGATTTTGAAATTTCTCAGCGAACCAAGTGCAACTGTTTTTTGCGCCACACCGGTTGCAGATTTTTCTGCCTGTTCAAATGCTGACGGTGAACACATAAATATGTACAGGTACTTTGCATCGACGGCTGGCACTGGGCGAATTAAGGCGATGTGTCGTTGAAAACAAAACTGTTTGTCTGAATCGACAAAAACCGGAATTCCAAAAGAGCCAGTAACGGAATACAGCGTGTCGTTTCTCTGGGGTCGCCGTGTACGGCCAAGCGCATCAAAATAAGTTTGTGGGACAAAAAAGGTTTTGGTGAAGTCCAGTCGATTTTGATGATCAATATTGGAGATCGTCACAAAAGGCACGCCGTCGTCTGACTTCGGGGGTGCTTGATGATCACCATCGCTGACGCATTCGGTGATCTCAGACAGGCACTTCAAGTCCCAATCCGGGTTGACCACGATTTGCGGCTTGTAGTTGTCCAGCACCTGTCGGGCACCGTCGATGATTTTTTGGTAGCCCTCGATTTCAGCCACGATTTGGTTTTGGACTTCGAGGGGTGGGAGGGGAATTTTGAAATCCAAAAAACCATCTGACTGCAAATGTTTGACGTTTGCACCGTGTGAATACGTCACGATGTAAGTGCGATATTGAGGAGAACGTAAGAGCTGATAAAGAAATTCAGGCTGTATTTCCTCGCTTTTGAAAACTACTTTCCCAAGGTCTGCTGAAAATGCTGCTTTCGTCGGATCAGTGATGAGTTTTGGAGAGCCTATGAGCTCGGATGTTGGTGTTAGGTCTGTGAGTGCGATCAATACGTCGCGTAGTGCAACGATGTGCTTTGCCTTTACTTCCCCAATGAAGTATTTGAAATCTGGTTTCTGTGGGATGCCTTGTCGCTTGATGGATTTCAGGTTGTAGAAAGGAGTTCCTTGCCCTTCCGCACTCAACTCGGGCGTCGTATATGACAAGCCTCTTTGCAATGAACATATCTCGTTTAGTGAAACGGTAGGCCACTGGTTATTGGCATATGTAGTCCCTTGTATGTATCGCTCCCCACTCAAATTAAAGTCCCCGTTCTCAGCCAGCCGGGTTCGCTCAACCGCCTGCGCCATCACCCCATCACCCTCAAACTTCTCAGGTGCAGTCATCCAGCCCTTAAGTAAGCGCGTCGCCTCCGGCAAGTCACTGTTCACCACCGCCCGTCGCTGTGCGCCCAGGTTAAAACCGTCGTTGCCGACTTTGACAAACAGCACGCTGCTCAATTGCTTATGCAGGCGTTTGTCCAGTATCAAAATACTGGTTTTCACGCCGCTGTAGGGGTTGAAAACGCCTGCGGGCAGGCTGACCACGGCCACCAGGCTGGTATTGACCAGCAGTTTGCGCAGTGCCTTGTACGCTGTACCGCTCTGAAAAATGATGCCTTCGGGCACCACGATGGCGGCGCGGCCTGTAGCCGTCAGGTGCTCGGCCATGTAGTCAACAAACAGCACTTCGCTGCGAGTGGCGGCCACGGTAAAGCGTTTGTGCGGCTTGATGCCGCCTTTGGGCGACATGAAGGGCGGGTTGGCCAAGATCACGTCGGCCACTTCGTTCCATTTGTCGTCGCTGGTCAGGGTGTCGTACTCTTCAATACGCGGGTCGGTAAAGCCGTGCAGGTACAAATTGACCAGGCTCAAGCGCACCATATCGGGCGAAATGTCGTAACCGCGAATGTTGGTTGCGAGACGTGTGCGCTCCTCAGGTTGTAATGTTTTACTGCCGTCTGTGCTGGTGTTGGACTTGAGGATGTACTTCCACGCTGAAATTAAAAAGCCTGCCGTGCCGCAGGCTGGGTCCAAAATCGTTTCGTTCTTTTTCGGGTCCATCACCTCGACCATAAAGTCGATGATGTGGCGCGGCGTTCTAAATTGCCCGGCATCGCCCTGGCTGCCCAGAACGCTCAGCAAATATTCAAACGCGTCACCTAGTATTTCGTTTCAATAAAACATTTACGATTTAGCCATTTCAAAGTCAAATGCCTTCCATTGGAAGCGAACCGGGTGGGCATTCATTTCATCAATGCCTTTGAGAATGCGCTGCTTGAGCTCATCAAGCGATGAGACAC
>JANMIH010000573.1:0-3865 GCA_031375685.1 Polaromonas sp.
GGCACCCGAAACTGGTCGCCCGTCGGAGCTGTGACGCTCAACCCGGAACGCGACTCAGTGGTCAAACTGCATTTGGCCCAGAACGATATTCAGGCATTGGCTGCATGAATGAGGCGACAACTACCTTGACACGCGCCGCACCTGTGCCCAGCGCAGCAGCGCCCCCGGGAACAACAGCGCTGCCATGCCTACAGCTGTGATGATGCCGCTCAAGTAAAGGCTTTGTCTGAGCGAGCGGCCAATGTCACGATGCTTGTTGGCACCCAGCAATTCAGCCCAAATCGGGAGCAGTGCCTGGACGATGCCGATCAAACCCACATACACGCTGATGTAGATCGCTGAGCCGACTGACAACGCCGCCAAAGCCGTGTCGCTGTAACGCCCCGCAATGACGGTATCGGCGACGCCAAACGCCATGACTGCCAACTGGCCCACAAGCAATGTGCCTGCGTGCCTGGCAATGATTTTCAGCTCGCTCACGGCGGCTGCAAAAGGGAAGACTTTCGAGCGCTGCCGGACACACGTTTAAACAGCAAGAGGTTTTCGTTTTTATCTGTCGGCCTGCGCAGCGTGGCTAAAAAAGCCCAGTCCGGCAGATTGACAGCATTGCCAAGCGTGGATTGGGAGTCCGCATCGACGATCAGATAGTCGCATCTCGCATCAGGTGCAGCCTGGCGCAGTTTGAGCTGCCCGTGATACTGCAAGGCGGCAGCCTGCGCATTGCCGACACCATAAATTTCTGCACAACTGTTTTTACTGATCAGCTTTGACACTTGGCGCGACATGGGGGCGTAACTGCGGGCATAGTCAAGCAGAGGTAGCCAAAGCGTCATCAGCAGCAACCAGCAAAGCGTTGCACCTCCCGCAGGCAGCACCAGCGACTTCCACACAGCTGTCCGGTGCGCACCTGTACGCCACTTCACCAGCCAGCCCCAAGCCAGTGTCGCGCCCAGTGCCATCAAAAAGGCAAACCATGAAAAGCTGGGTTCAAAGCCCGGTGCGAGCCTGGCCACGTTAGCAGCAGGCTGGCTCGGCACACCCGTCTGCATGGCAATCCACACCACCCAGATGATGATGCTGCAGCCGGTAAAAAACAGCAAAGTAAACCAGTCAATCAGCGACGCCACACTGCGTTTGAGCGTGGGCAGCGCAAAGGCAGCCAGTGCGGCCAAGGGCGGCAGGCTCAGCAGCAAGCTTCGATCCGCGGTAGGGGTTGTCAAGGTGGCCAATACCGATACAACTACAAACCAAAGCGGCAGGGCAACATGGCGGCTGGCCAACTGCCCGCGCCAGCGCCAGAGTGTCCACATGGCCAGTGGCCAGACTGGCCATGTAAACCACAGCAACAGACGACCCAGCTTGCGCCAATCCGTCCACGCGGTTTGCTCACCCGAACCAGGTATGTGTATGCGCCAACGCCACAAGTCCAGCAACTGAACCAGCAGAGCCACGCTAAGCGTGATGCCAAGTATCAGCAGCAGCCATTGCCAGGATTGGCGTTTTGCCATGTCGCCGGATTCGCGCTTGCGGACATTGTTGCCCCAGCGCATGTGCGTCCATTCCACCACCGCACCACCAGCGCCCAACAACATGGCCAAGGTGGGTGCGCCACTCAAAGCCAATCCTGCCAAACCCAACAGCAAGCCCAATGCAGGCCCGAAAACTTGGGTCGCACGGCGATAGGGGCTGGCGGCCATGGCATAAAAAATCAACGCCGTAAAACCCAGTTGCGCCAGTGCGGGTGTGGTCTCATGCGACAGTTGTGCCAGGCCTAAACTGGCGATCAGCGCCAGAATGCCTGCATCAGCAATGGCGCGTGCGTAGTCGTTAGGGCTGGCCTCGCCGCCAAAGGCAAACGCGACTGGTTGTGCTTGGGGACTACGAGCGAGGTAATAAATGGCGTACCAGGTGGACAAAAGGCTCAGAGCCAGCAGCAAGATGAACGGAAGTCGAACAGCAAGAGCTGGGTCCAACAAAGGCAGCAGCTGTATGGCCAAAGCCCCCAGCCAGTACGGCACCAGCGCATCAAAACCAGTCACCTGGCCCAGCAATTGAGGCGAAAGCCAGTTGGCCCAGTTATGAGCCAGTTCCTGCATTACACCAAAGGCGGCAATGTCATCGTTTTTCCAGGGCGCGCGTCCAAAAAAACCTGGCAAGACGTAGGCCGCGCAAAACAGCAGCAGCGCCAGCCGTGGAAGTCGGCGCACGGCGGATTGGGCAATGATGGCGGGGGAAGGCTTGTTCAAAACAGTTTGGAACGAAAAAATGCTGATTTTTACGCAAAAGCAAACGAAAAAAAAGCAGCCTGAACTTCAGGCTGCTTTTTGCAATTGAAATTGCGAATGAAACTCGATGTCAGGCAGCGGCGGCAGGTGCCGCATCTTTGGTAGCAGTTTTACCAAAACGGTTGCGGAATTTTTCAACGCGGCCGCCCATGTTGTCCACAGATTTTTGCGTACCCGTGTAAAAAGGATGAGACTCACTTGACGTGTCCAGTTTGTACAAAGGCAACTCGCGTCCGTCTTCCATTTTCAACATCTCTTTGGTGTTGACGCAAGAGCGGGTGACAAATTTGAAGTTGTTGGACAAGTCCAAAAAGCAAACGTCGCGGTAATTGGGGTGAATGCCGTCTTTCATTTCTCTATCCTTAAATATCGTTTCGGCAGCCACTCAAAACCGTTTTGAGCACTTTCCGTTAAGCCTTAAATTATAGCCCGGTTAGCCACCTCTTCTCATCAGGTCGAAGAACTCGTGGTTATTCTTGGTTGCTTTCATGTTTTTCAACATCAGCTCCATCGACTCGATTTCGTCCATGTTGTACATGAACTGTCGCAAAATCCGCGACTTTTGCAGAATTTCAGGTGCCAGCAGCAACTCTTCCTTGCGGGTACCGCTGCGGTTCAGGTGAATCGCCGGGAAGACGCGCTTTTCGTACAAGCGGCGATCCAGGTGGATTTCGCAGTTGCCGGTACCTTTGAATTCCTCAAAAATCACCTCGTCCATACGGCTACCGGTATCCACCAGTGCGGTGCCGATGATGGTCAGGCTGCCGCCTTCTTCAATCTTGCGGGCTGCGCCAAAAAAGCGTTTCGGGCGCTGCAAGGCGTTGGCATCCACACCACCGGTCAACACCTTGCCTGACGATGGCAGCACGTTGTTGTAGGCGCGTGCCAGACGGGTGATGGAGTCCAGCAGAATCACCACGTCTTTGCCCAGCTCAACCAGCCGCTTGGCGCGCTCGATCACCATTTCGGCCACGTGGACATGCCTGGCGGCGGGCTCGTCAAAGGTGGAAGAAATCACTTCGCCGCGCACGCTGCGCTGCATTTCGGTCACTTCTTCGGGGCGCTCATCCACCAGCAACACCATCATCACCACTTCTGGGTAGTTGGCGGTAATGGCGTGGGCGATGTGTTGCATCATCACGGTTTTGCCAGACTTAGGCGGCGCGACCAGCAGGGCGCGCTGGCCTTTGCCGATGGGGGCGATGATGTCGATGATCCGGCTGGTCAGGTTTTCTTCACCCTTGATGTCGCGCTCAAGCTTGAACTGCTCGCGCGGAAACAGCGGCGTCAAATTCTCAAACATCACCTTGTGCTTGTTCGCTTCAGGCGCGCCGTCGTTGACCTTGTCGAGCTTGTTCAGGGCAAAGTAACGCTCGCCGTCTTTAGGCGTGCGCACTTCACCTTCAATCATGTCACCCGTGTGCAGGTTGAAGCGGCGAATCTGGCTGGGGCTGATGTAAATGTCGTCAGTGCTGGCGGTGTAGCTGGAGTCTGGCGCGCGCAAAAAGCCAAAACCATCAGGCAGCACTTCGAGCACGCCGTCGGCGACGATGGTTTCACCGGTTTTGGAGCGTTTTTTG
>JANMIH010000191.1:0-1580 GCA_031375685.1 Polaromonas sp.
CCGGGTGCGTATCTCTGGTGGTATGTCGATGCCATCAGCGACGACGGTCAGTACGCCCTGAGCATCATCGCTTTTGTCGGCAGTGTTTTTTCGCCGTATTACGCCAGTGCTTTTAAAAGGCTGGGCGCTGCAGCGCAAGCCGACAACCACTGTGCCATCAATGTAGCGCTGTATGGCCCTGGCAGTCGCCGCTGGACCATGACTGAGCGCGGTAGCCACAGTGTTGAGCGCGACGCTGATCACTTGTGCATTGGTCCCAGCCAGCTGCAGTGGCGCGGTGACCATTTGCAGATTGACCTCAACGAAGTCAGCGTTCCTTTTCCGAAGCGCGTGCTCGGTTCGGTACGCGTGTACCCTGAAGCACTGTGCAACTACCGCCATGCGCTGGACGATCAGGGTAAGCACCGCTGGGGCCCGATTGCACCTTGCGCCCGTGTTGAGGTCGAGTTGTCCAAGCCTTCCCTGCGCTGGCAAGGCAGCGCTTATTTGGACAGCAACGAAGGCGATGAGCCCATCACTGGCCCCTTCAAAACGTGGGACTGGTCACGTGCCCGCATGGCAGATGGCAGCACTGCCGTGATTTATGACGTGACGCAAACCAGCGGCGCATCCACGCTGCTGGCCGAGCGCTTCAAACCCGATGGTTCGTGGGAGTCGTTTCAGCCTGCACTCAAACGCGAGGTACTGTCCCGCACGCTTTGGCGCATCGACCGGGGTATTCGCGCCGATGCTGCAAAGCCAACCCAGGTGCTGGACACTCTGGAAGACACGCCGTTTTACGCCCGCTCACTGCTAAAAACACATTTGCTCGGCGAGTGCGTCACTGCGGTTCACGAAACCATCCAACCCCAGCGCCTGAAAAGCCGCGCGGTACAAATGATGCTGCCCTTTCGCATGCCGCGCCGGGCCTGACCAAGTCCAAACCATGGTCATCGCCAACGACACTGTGAAGGTCTTGCATGTCCTTGCCGCCTGCCTGTTCCTGGGCAATGTGGTGGTCAGCGGTACATGGGCTTTTCTGGCTGAACGTACCCGAAGCTTTGAAGTGATTGCATTCAGCAACCGGCTGGTGCTCATCACCGATGTGATGTTCACCCTGACGGGCGCGCTGCTGGTGGTCTACACCGGCTCACTCATGTCGCACCGCTACGATGGCGCGCCTGCAGCATCACAGGTTTGGATTTCTTGGTCGTACATGCTGTTCGGCTTGTCAGGCCTCATCTGGGCGCTGGTGCTGGTACCTATCCAGTTGCGCCAGCGCATGCTGCTAAAACGTTATCGAGCCATCACGCCCGAGTACCTCAAACTGTCCCGCATCTGGCAAATCAGCGGCGCAATCGCCACCATCGTGCCGCTGCCGATTGTGTATTTGATGATAGTCAAGGGGTTGTGACGGCTTGACGCTTCACTTTAAATGCTATTTAATTTATAGCTGCTTGCGCCAGTATTTGAATACGAAGGGACTTCCCACTTTTTGGTAACGGCATCAAAGTGCCAAGATTGGGTTGTTTTCAATCTGAAACCTTTAAAAGGAGAAGTCCCATGAGTAAGATTACACGAGTTGGCGTTGATTTGGCAAA
>JANMIH010000016.1:0-2709 GCA_031375685.1 Polaromonas sp.
TGCACCCATGTTGCTGATGATCTTCACACCTTGCGCCACACAGACCGGCAGCACGGCCCGCATGCGCGCGGCCAGCAATGCGTCAAAGCCCAGGCGCGCGTCCTGGCTGCGCTGCAATTGCGCCAGCGCAATCGTGCGCTCGGCCAGGCATTCAAAGACCAGATAGTCCAACTCGCCTTTTTCAGCCAGCTCTAGGGCTGGGGGAATACGGTCACCGGAATATCCAGCGCCAGCGCCGATACGGAGGGTCTTCATAGTAAGTAATATACGCTATAAAATAAATAGCTGGTTACGCCCGATTTCATTGGCTTGAAGCACTAAAAGACCTTTAAAAAAGGCTCAAAACACCGCAAAAATCACATTTTGGCCTGAAACACCAGCCCGGCATGCTCTCGCAGTGCATGAAACTTGATTTTCGGCCACTGCTGCTCAACGGCCCGCAGCGTGGCACTGTGGTCGACCAGCAAAGTCGGTGCATCAACCGCATCCAGTGCGACGCGGTGAGCGTTGGCGTCCATGAATTTTTTCAACTCGTTCGGGTCGTCACAGGTCACCCAGCGCGCCAGGTTGAAGTTGCTCGGCATGATGCGGGCTTTGACGCCGTATTCATGCTCCAGGCGGTGCGCGACCACTTCAAACTGCAACTGGCCGACAGCGCCCAGCAGCAGCAATGAACCAGCGATGGGGCGAAAGACCTGAATCGCGCCTTCTTCGCCCAGTTGCGTCAAACCAGCCCGCAATTGCTTGGTACGCAGCGGGTCAGCGACTTCAACCGCGCGGAACATCTCAGGTGCAAAAAACGGCAGGCCGGTAAATTGCAGCGCTTCGCCTTCGGTCAGTGTGTCGCCCAGTTGCAGTACGCCGTGGTTGGGGATGCCGATGATGTCGCCCGCAAAGGCGGTGTCCAGCAACTCCCTGCGCTGGCTCATGAAGCTGACCACCGTGTTGGGGCGAAGCTCTTTACCGCTGCGCACCACCTTCAGCCGCATACCGCGTGTGAACTCGCCACTGGCCACGCGTAAAAACGCGATGCGGTCGCGGTGCGCCGGATCCATGTTGGCCTGGATTTTGAAGACGACGCCAGAGAATTTTTTCTCTTCAGGGTGAACCACGCGCTGCATGGCGGTACGGTCTGCGGGGGCGGGCGCCAAATCGACCAGTGCGTCCAGCACTTCCTGCACACCGAAATTGTTGATGGCCGAGCCGAAAAACATCGGCGTTTGTTTGCCCGCCAAAAACAGCGCTCGGTCAAATTCAGGCGTGGCTCCAGCGACCAGTTCAATCTCGTCTTGTGCCTGTTTGTATTCAGCGCCAAAGCGTTTGGCTGCCTCTAGATTGTTCAGCCCTGCCAAAATTTCATCATCGCCACCAGCCTTGTCCTCACCGGGGCTGAACACCCGCATCCGGTCTTCGCGGCGGTCATACACGCCGTGGAACAGCTTGCCCATGCCGACAGGCCAGGTAAACGGCACCACCGCCATGCCCAGCTCGCGCTCGATCTCGTCCATCACCGTCATCGGGTCTTGCACCTCACGGTCCATCTTGTTGACAAAGGTCGAAATCGGTGTGCCGCGTGCCCGGCAGACTTGTAGCAGGCGGCGGGTTTGCGGCTCCACGCCGTTGGCGGCGTCAATCACCATCAGTGCGGCATCAACGGCCGTTAAAACGCGGTAAGTGTCTTCAGAAAAGTCCTGGTGGCCCGGTGTGTCCAGCAGATTGATGACGCAATCGCGGTATTCCATCTGCATGACCGATGACGCGACAGAAATGCCGCGCTGCTTTTCAATCTCCATCCAGTCAGACGTCGCATGGCGTGCGGCTTTGCGGGCTTTGACACTGCCGGCAATTTGAATCGCGCCCGAGAACAGCAGCAGCTTTTCTGTCAGCGTGGTCTTGCCCGCGTCGGGGTGGGAGATGATGGCAAACGTGCGGCGGCGTTTGACCTGTTTTTCTATTTCAGTAATTTCGGGCATAACCCATGATTATCAGTGACGTGTTTTATTTGTCTGGCTGCCGGGCGAATCTTGCTTGCCGTACGCCGTCAATGACCACCTCTTCATTGAACATCGCCGCAGGCCGCACCCACAGGCCGTGCTCGCCGTAAAGGGCGCGGTACAGCGTCATCGGGCTCAAGTCTTCGCTGTGACGAACGGTGCCGATGACTTCATACAGCATGCCTTTGTAATGCTTGTAAAGGCCGGGCGGTGTGGTGATGAGCGGTGGGAGTTCTTCAGTCATGGGTCATGAGTGGGACAATAAGGAACTTGTCCGTGGGTAATTTGGGGTCGCGTTGCGACGCAATCGGGATGAGTTGGCTGCCAATATCATGCCGCATGGGCTCATGCCCATGCAAGGGATTTGGTAGTCAAATCGCCCGATTTCGTCACAACCCGTAGGGCAAACGGATTTTTGGGCGATCCGCGTTGTTGCAAAATCAGGCAAGGCATCAGCCTTGCCTTGGATTTTGCGCCTAGCAGCTCATCCCGAAAACCCATTTGCGCGGCCCCAAATTACCCACGGACAAGTTCCCATCTATGCATCCTATCGCCCTACTCAACAGTTGCTCCGATCTACTCAAGCACGTTCTCAAATTTGACCAGCCAGCAGACATGATGCTGTCGAAGTATTTCCGTGAATTTCGCCTTGGCCCGCGTGAGCGCGCCACGCTTGCAGAAACCATTTACGGTGTGCTGCGCAAGAAAAATCTTT
>JANMIH010000196.1:0-7497 GCA_031375685.1 Polaromonas sp.
CACGCCAGCCGGTCTGGCTTGAAAACTCAGCCCGCAAGGTTTGGCAGAGAGTGCGCTCAATGACAGGCCAGTTAAAAGGAGGCGCGGCGCTAGCACCTGTTGGTTTGCTGGGTTTTTTATGGGCTTTGTTGCCCTGCGGCTTGTTGTATTCGGCACTGCTGGTGGCCGCCATGACCGGCAGTGCCGCCGAGGGCGCGGGTGTCATGGCCTTGTTTGCGTTCGGCAGTGGTGTGTCGCTGATGGCCGGGCCTTGGCTGTGGCTGCGCCTGCGGGGCCAGGGTTCTGGCCAGTGGGCGATACGCATCGCTGGATTGGCGCTGTTGGCCAGCTCGGTTTGGGCATTGTGGATGGGGTTGGTACACAACACGGCGCCTTGGTGCCTGAGTCCTTGATATCCCTTGAATCCGGGCTGAATTAGCTCTTACAATTCGTTTTTTCGGGGGTGGTTCTCCGGATTTTATGGATGCAAGACATGTTCAAAAGGCAATTCTTACTGGTCGCCCTGTCGGCTTTGGTGTTGGTGGCATGCGGCAAAAAGCCCGATGCGCCCGCAACGACTTCAAACGCTGCCGCGCCCGTGGCAAGCGCTGAAGAAAAAATCCTCAACATTTACAACTGGCCAGACTACATTGCCAAAGACATGGTGGCCAGTTTTGAAAAAGAGACCGGTATCAAGGTTAACTACCAGACCTTTGAGAACAACGAGGGCCTGCAGGCCAAGCTGGTGGCGGGAAACACGGGCTACGACATCGTGGTTCCTGGTGCCGTGTTTGCCAAAGCGCAAATTGAAGCCGGCTTGCTGCAAAAGCTGGATAAAACCAAGCTGGGCAACCTTGCCAATCTTGATGCATCGCTGATGGGCAAGCTCGTGACTGTGGATCCTGGCAATGCTTACCTGGTGCCATGGGCCTGGAGCTTCACGACGGTCGGCATCAACAAGGCCAAGGTCGCGCAAGCGCTGGGCAGCACGCCCCTGCCAGCCAACGCCTGGGAGTTGGTATTTAACCCGGCGTACACCTCAAAACTCAAATCCTGCGGCATTGCGTTTTTAGATTCGCCGACTGAGATCTTGCCGCCTGCGATGCATTATCTAGGCAAGAACGCTTATTCAAACGACACCGCCGATCACAAAGCCGCAGGCGAGATGTTGGCCAAAGTCAGACCAGATATTCGGCTGTTTTCGAGCACCATGATTGACGATCTGGCCAGCGGAAAAGCCTGCGTGGCGCTGGGATGGGCCGGCGACATCAACATTGCACGCGCCCGCGCGATTGAAAACAAAAACGGCAATGACATTCAGACGCTGTTGCCATCCACCGGGGGGCTGATCTTTTTTGACAACCTGGCCATTCCCAAAGACGCCAAACGCCCGAACAACGCGCATGCTTTTATCAATTACTTTTTAAAACCCGAAGTCTCTGCCGCGCTCACCAACGAGCTGGGCTACGCCACGGCCAACAAAGCCAGTCTGGCCAATGTCAAAACCGAGATCGCCCAAGACCCGGCCGTGTTCCCTGATGCGGCCAATCTGCAAAAAATGGTGCCACCCAGCAGCTTCAGCAATGAAGCGCGCCAGTCACTGAGTCAGGTGTTCACGCTGTTTAAAAAAGGCAGTTGAACCTTTATGTCTTCAGGCGTCGCCTATTTGCAAACTGAGCAGCTGGTCAAGCGCTTTGACGGCGTGGTTGCCGTTGACAACGTCTCGCTGACCATCAACAAGGGCGAGATTTTTGCGCTGCTGGGCAGCTCGGGTTGTGGCAAGTCCACGTTGCTGCGAATGCTGGCCGGGTTTGAAACACCCACATCGGGTCGCATCACGCTGGCAGGCAGCGACATTGCCGCCATGCCGCCGTACGAGCGGCCCATCAACATGATGTTTCAGTCGTATGCACTTTTCCCGCATTTGACGGTGTGGGACAACATTGCATTTGGCCTGCGGCGCGAAGGCATGCCCAAGGCGCAGATGGCCGAGCGTGTCAGTGACATGCTGCGACTGGTGCAACTGCAAGACTTTGCCCAGCGCAAGCCGCATCAATTGTCTGGCGGTCAGCAACAGCGCGTGGCGCTGGCGCGCAGCCTGGCCAAAAAGCCGCAGTTGCTGCTGCTGGATGAGCCGCTGGGCGCACTCGACAAAAAGCTGCGCGAGCGCACCCAGTTTGAGCTGGTCAACATTCTTGAATCCGTTGGCGTGACCTGCGTGATGGTGACGCACGACCAGGAAGAGGCCATGGCCATGGCCACCCGCATCGCGGTCATGAGCCAGGGCAGGGTGTTGCAGGTCGGCACCCCGAAAGAAATTTACGAATACCCGAATTGCCGCTTTGTGGCTGACTTTATTGGCAACGTCAATTTATGGGAAGGCACGCTGACGCTTGATGCTGCTGATCGCTGCGAGGTCAAAACCGCGCAGGGTGTTGTCAGGGTCGGGCATGGCGTCAGCGGCTCGCAGGGCATGGCCTGCGCGGTGGCGATTCGGCCTGAAAAGATCACGCTTTCAAAAACTCGCCCAGCCGAATCTGTCAATCTGTTTTCTGGCACGGTCAAGGAAATCGCTTACTTCGGCAGCTACAACACCTTCATTGTTGAAATGCCGGGTGGCGCGACCGTCAAAATCGTCGAGGCCAACACCTCGCGTTACGACAGCGGCGAGATCACCTGGAATGACCCGGTGTTTTTCTGGTTTGATGAAACCGCCCCGGTGGTCTTGACACAGTAACCATGAAAGCCTTGTTCAGTCCTGGCAGGCGGTTTGTGATTGGTGTGCCATTCATCTGGCTGGTTTTGTTCTTTGTCTTGCCATTTTTGATTTTGCTGCGCATCAGCGTGACCGACATGGGCAGTGGCGTTGACCCGTTTGCACCGCTGATTGACACGTCGGGTAATGCCTGGCGGTTGATGCTGGATTTCAAGAACTACATCGGAATTTTCAGTGACGGCGCTGATGGCCCGACCATCTACATCGACGCTTACAAAACCTCGCTGAAATACGCAGCGCTGACCACGCTGCTGTGCCTGGTCATTGGCTACCCGTTTGCCTATTTTCTGGCACGCTGCCAGCCATCGATTCGCACGGCGCTGCTGATGCTGGTCATGCTCCCTTTCTGGACCTCTTTTTTGCTGCGCATTGCGGCGTGGAAGGGCATCTTGGCTGACCAGGGCGTGCTGAACAATTTGCTGCTGTGGCTGGGCGTGATCAAAGAACCGATGGTGATGCTCTACACCGATGTGTCGATGCTGGTGGGCATGACCTATGTGTATTTGCCTTTCATGATTTTGCCGTTGTACGCCAACCTGGTGAAGATGGACCTGCGTTTGCTGGAGGCCGCCTATGACCTCGGTGCCAGCCGTTTCAAAGCGTTTTGGCTGATCACCGTGCCGCTCAGCAAAGCCGGCATCATGGCCGGTTGCATGCTGGTGTTTATCCCGGCGGTGGGCGAGTTTGTGATTCCGTCGCTGCTGGGCGGTGCTGAAAACATCATGATTGGCCGCGTGGTGTGGGACGAAATGTTCAGCAGCAACAACTGGCCGCGCGCCAGTGCCTTGTCAGTGGTGATGATTGTGCTGATCCTGGTGCCACTGGCTTTGTACTACCGCGCCAAAGACGCGGCTGAAAAATGAGAGCCGCGAATTTTTTTGAAAGAAACACCGGTCGCTTCTGGCTGATCTCGGTGTTTGTTTTTCTTTATATCCCGCTGCTTTTCCTGATTGTTTTTTCATTCAACAGCACCCGGCAGGACGGCGTGTTCACGGGCTTTTCACTGCGCTGGTATGAGGCGCTGTTGACCGACTCCCGGCTGGTGGAGGGCTTTTGGCTGTCTTTGAAAGTTGCCGTTTTGACGGGTACCTTGTCAGTGGTGCTGGGCAGCTTTGCGGCTTTTGTTTTGGTGCGATACAAGCGCTTTTCAGGCCGCACGGTGTTCTACGGCATGGTCAATGCACCCCTGGTGATGCCCGAGGTCATCATTGGCCTGTCGCTGCTGCTGCTGATGGTGGCCAGCCAGCGCATGTTTGGCTTCCCGGAGCGTGGGTTTGTGACCCTGGTTTTGGGCCATACCTTGCTGGGCATGGCCTATGCCACCACCGTGATTCAATCGCGTTTGCTGGAGGCTGACCGCTCGATTGAAGAAGCCGCCATAGACTTGGGATGCAAGCCCATACAGGTGTTCTTTCTGGTCACGCTGCCCAGCATTGCGCCTGCGCTGGTGTCCAGCTGGCTGCTGACGTTTACCTTGTCGTTTGACGATGTGGTGCTGTCTGAGTTTTTGTCGGGCCCCGGTGTCACAACGCTGCCGCAAGTGATTTTCAGCTACGCGCGGCGGGGCGTGAACCCGTCGATTTACGCGGCTGCCACGCTGCTGATCGCAACCGTGTCACTGGGCATCATTGCCTACAGCCTGTACACCTTGCGGCAGAAAAAAAAGACGTCTACTGTTTAGCTGGCAGTGTCGCGAGCACAACGCCCAGCAGCGCCACGCCAAACGCCAGCGCCTGCAGGCCACTCAGGCTCTCGCCCAAAAACACCACGCCGACCGCCGCCGCACTGACCGGCAAAAACACCGTGAACACGCCAGCCTGGCCTGCGGGGATGGTTTTCAAGCCCGTCATCCACAGCCACACCGTCCACATACTGGCGGCCAGTGAATAGAACACCAACAGCATCCAGCTACCCGCAGCCACCCCCGAAAAATCAAACTGCCAGGCCGCCCGCAAGCCCAGCGGCGTGACCAATACAAAGCCCCACAGGTTAATGAGCGCCGTGATGCGCTTGGGGCTGAGCGCGCCCACCAGTTTTTTGCCAATCACGGCATAAGCCGCCTCACAAAGCACCGCGCCCAGCAGTAAAAAGGTGCCCAAAACAGCATTTTTAGGTGTCAAATTGGCCTCCAGACCAATAGATACGGGCGCAACCAGCTCCTGTTTTGATAGCGAAACCAGCGTCACCCCGACCACGGCACACACCACAGCCGCCCATGTTCTGGCACCAATGCGCTCACCCAGAAAAGCCCAGCTCATCAAAGCCACCGCCGCTGGTATGGTTGCCATCACCACACCCGCAGTAACGGCTCCGGTCATGCTGACGCCGAACAACATGCAAATCGAAAATAGAAAATTGCCCAAAAACGATTCCAGAAACAGCAGGCGTTTGGTCTGGCTCGTCATCGGTGCTTCACCTGCAGGCTTTTTCAGCCAATGCAGCATGGCGGCCCCGCCAATGCCAAAGCGCAGCCAGGCCAGCAAAAAAACGGGCAGGGCAGCGACCAGGGGTTTTGACAGGGCAACATAGCTGCCCACCAGGGACATGCTCAGGGCAAGACAGGCATACGCCACAATTCGGTTCATGGCCGATACCTTAACCGACTTCACGCGACACGTATTCGTTTACGGCACCCTGCGCAGGGGGCAAGAGCGCGACATCAACTGCCTGCAGCCCGCACCCGTTTTGATTGGAAACAGCCGAATCAACGGCGTCCTCTACGACCTGGGCAGCTACCCTGGCGTGCGCCTGGGTGGTGAAAATTGGGTGCAGGGCGAGGTCTACCAGATCACCCCAGAGCTGGAGCGTCGGCTTGACGAGATTGAAGAGGTCTGGCCGCAGCAGACGGGGCAATACGCGCGGCGCGAGGTGCTGGTGCAGTGTATGGGGCAGGCGCTGACTTGTCTGGTTTATGAGGTCGCTGAGGCGTACGCGCAGGATTTCAACGTGATTGACTCAGGCGACTGGGTAGCGCGAGGGACGGCTGGTCGGTAAATAATGATGCTCTTAACCACAGATCGTCATCAGCCCATGTCTCAAAAAATCCTCTCGTCCCTTTTCGCTCAAAAGTCCTGGGCCAACCGCGAGCTTTTTGATGCTGTGGCTGACGTGACGCCGGCCGAACACGCGGCTTCTCGCCATACCGCCATCAGGACACTGAACCACATTTACGTGGTGGACAGGATTTTTCGTGCGCATTTGCTGGGCGAAAAACATGCCTACACAGCAACCAACACAACCGAGACGCCTGAACTCGGTGAGCTTGACTTTGCTGTTGCAGAAACTGACCTGTGGTTTGAGGACTATGTCCGCCGGGTTGACGACAGCGCGTTGGCGACAAGTTTGCACTTTCAGTTCACAGACGGTGATTCAGGCACCATGACCCGCGAGGAAATGCTCTTTCATGTGCTCACCCACGGGGCTTACCATCGCGGCAACGTCGGGCAGGTACTGAAGGGGATGTCGGTCGTACCGCCTCGGGATTTGTTCACCAAGTTCTTGCATGTCAGTGAGCCATCGCGCAGGCAGGCCCGAGCTGCTGAAAAACGTCAGACTTAACGCTTTTGAGGCTAAATAACGCTATTTACAGCCATCTTTTGGTGCTCCAGACCAATAATACGGGCGCAAGCAGCTCCTAAATTATTAGTAACGTGAGCGACAGAAAATTAAGACGCCAGCGCATCCAGCGGGCTAGCCGCGCCCCCAGCCGCCACCTTCAGCACATGCGTGTAAATCATGGTCGTGCTCACATCACTGTGGCCCAGCAACTCCTGCACCGTGCGAATGTCTGTGCCCGATTGCAGCAAATGCGTGGCGAAGCTGTGGCGCAGGGTGTGTACAGACACGGGCTTGACGATACCAGCCAGCGGCACGGCCAGCTTCAAAGCGCGCTGCAGCCGCTCCTCAAACAAATGATGCCGCCGCTCAATGCCGCTGCGCGGGTCAATTGACAAAGTAGGCGAGGGGAACAGCCAGCACCAACCCCAAGTTTGCCCAAGGCGCGGGTATTTCACCTCCAATGCATCAGGCACCTGGACCCCGGCGCGCTGGGCTTGGCGATCGGCTTGCCACAGTTGGCGTGCCGCCAGCATCTGCTGCTGCAAAGCCGGGGCCAAAGAGCGCGGCAGCATGACCACCCGGTCCTTATTGCCTTTTGCCTCCCGAACAATGATGACGTGACGGTCAAAGTCAACATCCTTGACGCGCAAACGCATGCCCTCCATCAGCCGCATGCCTGTGCCATACAGCAAACGTGCCAGCAAAGCCGTAACACCGTCCATCGCCGCCAGCAAGCCAGCAACTTCGTCTTTGGTTAAAACCGAAGGAATGCGGCGCACCTGCGTAGGCCGGTTGATGTCGGTTAGCCATGGCAAATCCTCTTCCAGTACCTCACGGTATAAAAACAGCAGCGCACTCAAGGCCTGGTTGTGGGTTGAAGCAGACACTTTGCGCTCAGTCGCCAGCATGGTTAAAAAAGCCTCGACCTGCTTGGCCCCCATGTCGCGCGGATGCGTCATCGTGCCGTTGCGGCCATGCCAACGGATGAAAAAACGAACCCAATACAGGTACGTTTTTTCAGTACTCAGGCTATAGTGCAGGTAACGAATCCGCTCCCTGACCTGGTCAAGCAAGCGTAAAGATTGCAAAGGCGGGTTGCGGGGTTTCATGATTATTTTATACCTGTATAAAATTACAGTATATGATCTTGAAACCCAATAGGCAAGCCAGTTTCAGGAGATTTT
>JANMIH010000057.1:0-2685 GCA_031375685.1 Polaromonas sp.
GTGTGGCTGCAAGCCGTCCACTATATGACCAACCACCCGCGCGTTTAATTCAGTGGTGCTGGTTTTGTCTCAAAAACAATTTCACCGCTGGGCACGTGGACCACCCGCACTTGCTGGCGTGTCGGGTCCACCACGCTTTTGACCGCGACAGCCACGGCCAAAGAGCAGTTGCCAAACAAAGTTTTGCGGTTGCCTGAAGGCAGCAGGTGGCCCAGCAAGGGGTCTCGGCTTTCAATGCGGTAAACGGGGATGGGATGAGCGTTGGTCATTTGCATGATGACATCCTGATGGGTAATGGAGCTTCATGTTAAAGGCTGCGCTCGCTGGCGTGATGACGTTGCCGCGACAAAACCGTGACATGCGTAAGCAAATGAAAGCGGCTGCAGGCCTCAGCCGCTACCAGTCTTCTTTAACCGCCAGCACCGCATCTTTACCCGCAGCGGCGCGCCCGGCCAGCCAGGCTGTAACAGTGCCTGCCAGCACCACGGCTGCGCACAGCGCCAGCAGTCGCAGCCACGGCAAGACCAGGTCCATCGTCCAGTGAAAACTTTGCGGGTTGACCACATGCACCAACACCAGCGACACGACCAGGCCCAGCCCCAGACCCGCCACGCTGCCGATCAGCGTCCATGCCGCGCCCTCACCAGCCACCACTGTCAATATTTGTCGGCGTGTCAGCCCCAGGTGCGCCAGCAAGCCAAACTCTTTGCGCCGTGCCAGCACTTGCGCGCTAAAGCTGGCCGCCACGCCAAACAGGCCAATGGCAATCGCCACACCTTGCAGCCAGTAAGTCACGGCAAAGCTGCGGTCAAAAATGCTCAGTGAAATGGCGCGTATTTGGCGTGTTGCAGCAAACTCCAGCAGCCCACCTGCGCCCGCAAACTGGTCAGCCGCTGCACGAACCGCAAGCTCCACCGCGTTGCTGTCAGCGCCTTCGGCCAGCCACAGCGCCAGGTCGTTGACGCGGGCGTCGCCCGTCAGGCGTTCAAAGTCGGTTTTGCCCATCACCACCGCACCAAACTGGCGGGCGTAGTCGCGCCAGACGCCAGCCACAAAGAATTTACTAGCTACTGAATCAGGAGCTGCTTGCGCACGTATTTGTTGGGCTACAGGCCTAAATGATTCTGAAAACAGGTCAAAAACAGCCCCTGGACGCGCACCATACAGGTCAACCATGGCTTCGCTGACATAAATGGCAACATGGCCGGCGGGTACTGGGTACGGGTTGCCCACCAGCGGCAGAACACTGGCGGGGTCAGCGACGTCGCGCGCAACCAGTGCAACAGCCGGCTGGCCGGGATCCAGCGAGATGGACGTGGTTCGCAGCGTGCTGATGCGTTCAATGCCTTTGACTTTTGCGACGCTGGCAACGAACTCAGGCGTGAAGTAGACCGTGTCTGCGGCTGCACCAGCGCCTGATGGCAGCGCTGTGCGCAGGTACACATCAGCGGGTAGCACCACGTCCAGCCAGCTTGTCACCGAGTCCCTGAAGCTGGCCACCATCACGGTCAGCGCCACGGCCAGGCTGAGTGACGCCACCACGCCACTCACAGCCACCGCCGCACTGGCGCGCACCCGGCGGGCACGCTCCACCGCCAGCAGCGGCAACAACCGGTGGGCCACAAAGGGTGCGATGCGGTCATACAACAGCGCCACCAGCCATGGCAGGGCCGTGATACCGCCCACCAGCAGCAACCCGACCGACACATAGGCCGCCAGCGGGATGCCAAAAACAGGTGGCGCCAGCGAAAGCAGACCGCCAGCAGCGATCAAAACAAGACTGAGCCAATGACCATGACCTGGCGCAGGTGCTGCGCCCAGACCCTTGAGCGTTTGCGCTGGCGGCAGCTTTTGCGCGGCTCTGGCAGGCCACCAGCCGCCCACCACCGCAGCCAGCGTACCCAGGCCGCCGTAGACCCCGGCTGCCAGCCAGCTGAACTCAAGCGTGGGGGCCACGCCTGCAAAATAGCCGCCGCCCAAGTCGCCGCCCAGCACCCGCAACGCCAGTGCGGCCAGGCCCGTGCCCAGCAACAACCCCAGGCCGCTGCCCAGCAAGCCAAGCACGCAGGACTCAATCAGCACCAGCGTCAAACGCTCACGGCCCGTCAGGCCCAAAACACCAAGCAGCGCAAACTGTTGGGCGCGCTTGGCCACGCTGAGCGACAGCACCGAGAACACCAAAAACGCGCCCGTGAACAGAGCCACCAGCGCCAGTACGGTCAGGTTGACCCGGTAAGCGCGTGACAGGTTGCTGACGCGCTGGGCGGCATCGTCCGGCTCGCCCGCGACCAGACCTTGGGGCAGCCGAAGGGACGCGATGAACGCTGTGCGGTCCGTTCCCGCCTTCAGGCGCAGATCAATCCGCGACAGTTGCCCGCGCTTGTCAAACAAATCCTGCACCGCACCGATGTCCATCACCGCCAGGGGCGCACCGCCCGCGCTGACGCTGCCAGCCACTTTGACATCCAGCAACTGCAAGCCGCTCTGGATTTTGAAGGTCTGGCTCGCTTTGCCCAGGGATTTTCTGGCCGTGGCATTCAAAAAAACAAAACCCGGCGAAAACATCGCAAACCTGTCGGCATCTTTCTGGGGCAAGGGCATCAAAGCGGGCGTCAGTTGAAGCGCCACCAGCGCGTCCAGGCCAATCACCCGCAACGCGCTGCGCTTGCCGTCCGGTGTGAGGCC
>JANMIH010000090.1:0-2044 GCA_031375685.1 Polaromonas sp.
AACCTGACGTTGTCGGGTAACGTGGGCTTTGTGCCGGCATGGTTCAGCCAGGCGCAAATCACCAATGCAGCGGTGACTGCGCCTGTCAAGCCGCCCGTGGTTACAGCAGTGGCCGCGCCAGTCGTGCTGCCAGCGCCAGCACCCGCCGTGCAAGCGGTTGCACTACCGGCTGCGCAGTCTGCAGCTGTCAAGCCGCCGCAAGTTGTTGTTGTGACCCCAGCACCCGCCAAGCCGCCTCAAGTGGTTGCTGTGGCTCCGACAACTGCCCCCGTGGCCGCACCTGCACCAGCGCCCGTGGTTGCGGCCGCTCCGGTAGCAACTCCAGCTCCTGCCTCAACGCCTGTGGTGGTTGCCCAGCTCACCGGTGAGCAGGCCCTGCGCCAGATGTTTGAACAGCGTGACGCCAAACGCAGTGTTCGTGTCGTGCTGCCCAAGAGCCAGCTCAAAATTGGCCAGGACACGCTGGACATGGCGATTCAGTCGAACAAGACCGGCTATGTCTATGTCGCGTTGGCCGGGTCAGACAACAAGTCGGTCTACATGCTGTTTCCGAACGATCTGGACCAGAACAACAAGATTGAAGCCGGCCAGGCCATGCAGTTGCCGCGAGCCAACTGGCGCGTCAAGGCGGGCGGCCCGGCAGGCGTCAACAACCTGCTCATCATGGTGGCCGACGGCCCACGCGATGTGACAGCACTGACCACCAAGGCCGGGCCGTTTGTCACATCACTCAACGACGCAGAAGGTCGCGCCAAACTCGGTGCCCTCATGAGCACCTCACGTTTGGTCACAGGCCAGGCTTGCCAGACCCCGGCCACCCGTAAAAACAACCCTTTGTGCTCCGACGCTTTTGGCGCCACGATGGTGTCTGTAGAGGAAACCCGATGAAAAACCTGATCACTGCGCTGGCCTTGGGTTCAGCTGCTTTTGCCGCTTACGCCCAAGCCGACTGGCTCATCAGTCCTGCCGAAGCCGTCTCCTACCAGGGCGAGGCCGGCTTTAACCAGCCTGCCGCATTGCAGCCCCGCTCAGTTGTGCCGCAAATCGATATCCTCAAGCCGGATCCTGCCAGCGACCTGAAAGTCAAAGCGCCATTTGCCATTTCAGTGCTGTTCAAAGGCCAAAGTGACGCTGCCATTGACCCAGCGACTTTCAAGGTGATGTACGGCGCGATGAAGTTCGACATCACCAGCCGCATCACCAAATTTGTCAAAGTCACACCCGCCGGGTTTTCATTTGACAAAGCCCAAATTCCTGCTGGCAAGCACCGCCTGATCTTGCAGGTACAGGACGAAAAGCAGCGGGTGGCTGAGCGGGAATTGCGGGTCGAGGTGGAGTAGTTTCATCGAACTCCATTTGCACAACATTCAAGCCCTTGACGCATGATGTGACCGCAATGCAATGGAATGCAATGCAATGCTATGGTTCGAAAAATCACGAACCCAAAGGCTTGAGCAGCGCCGCCAAATCACTCTCGGTAAACAGCGGCTGCTTGCGCGCTGCATCACCACCATACAGGCTGTTGGCCAGCGCGGCTTTGCGTTCTTGAAGCGCCAAAATGCGTTCTTCAATCGTGCCTTGCGCCACCAGCTTGTAGACCATTACCTGTTT
This sequence comes from Polaromonas sp., assembly GCA_031375685.1. Taxonomy (GTDB): domain Bacteria; phylum Pseudomonadota; class Gammaproteobacteria; order Burkholderiales; family Burkholderiaceae_C; genus Polaromonas. Next base: position 1,612 of record JANMIH010000090.1, read on the forward strand.
GGTTTGGCCGATGCGGTGGGCGCGGTCGGTGGCCTGGATTTCAACCGCCGGGTTCCACCACGGGTCGTAATGAATGACGGTGTCGGCCTGGGTCAGGTTCAGCCCCACGCCGCCAGCTTTTAAGCTGATCAAGAACAGTGGCACAGCGCCGCTTGTGAATTGTTCAATGATGGCTTCGCGCTTTTGAGATTGGCCGGTCAGTTTGACCCAGCTCAGTTTGCGCTTGGCCAGCTCTTCTTCAATCAGTGTCAGCATCGACGTGAACTGCGAGAACAGCAGCACCTTGCGGCCTTCAGCCAGCAGCTCGGGCAGCAGTTCCATCAACAGTTCCAGCTTGGCCGATTGTTTGACTTTTTGTGCGGCGGGCACTGGTACCAGGCGCGGGTCGCAGCACACTTGGCGCAGCTTGAGCAGCGCGTCCAAAATTTGAATT
>JANMIH010000091.1:0-2485 GCA_031375685.1 Polaromonas sp.
CATCGGTTTGACCAAAGTCACTGCCGCGTCTGAAATGGCTACAGCGGTTGAGCAAGCTGCGAAGCTTGATTCAGACATCCTCTGCGAGCAATTTATTGATGGTGACGAAGTAACTTGCCCGGTACTGGGAACGGGCAGCAAGGCGTATGCCTTGCCTGTGATCCGGATTGCCGCCGAAGACGGTAACTACGATTACCAAAACAAATACTTTACCGACACGACCCAGTACCTGGTGCCCTGCGGCTTGCCTGAAGGTGAGGAAGCCGCCATTCAACAACTGGTGTTGCAGGCTTACCGCACCCTCAATTGCCGGGGCTGGGCGCGTGCCGATGTGATGATTGACAAGTTCACGCGCAAGCCATATTTGCTGGAAGTCAACACCTCGCCCGGCATGACCAGCCATTCGCTGGTGCCCATGTCTGCACGCGCGGTGGATATCTCGTATGAAGACCTGTGCCTTGAGATTCTAAAAACTGCAGCGCTTGACTATCAAATCGTACAGGGAGCGACTCCATGAGACGCACCGCGTCATCAACAGGTCGGCCGCTTGTTCCTCTGGACATTCGTTTCATGAACGGTATGTCTATGGTGTTTGCTTCGTTATTTGTTTTGATGGGATTGCTGCTTTTGACATCATGGCTGTTCAAACAACCGATTTTTAATTTGAGCGCCATCTCGGTACAAGGCGACGTGATGCACAACAACGCCGTGACCCTGCGCGCAAACGTCGCTCCGCGTCTGGCGGGTAATTTTTTCACCGTGGATCTGGCGCAGACCCGTGCCGTATTCGAGTCTGTGCCCTGGGTGCGCAAAGCGGTTGTTCGGCGTCAGTTCCCGGACCGATTGAAGGTGCTTTTGCAGGAACATCAGGCCGTCGCCTATTGGGGGCCAGAAGGTGACACGCGACTGGTCAATAGCTTTGGAGAAGTGTTTGAGGCGAATCAGGCGGAGGTTGAATCAGCCGACCTGCCGCAACTGAACGGCCCGTCTGGACAAACACCTTTGGTACTTCAGGCCTATCGACAGTTAGCTGCGCAGTTTGAAAAGCTGGATATGGCGCTGGAGCGGCTTGAGCTGACGGGGCAAGGCAGTTGGCGCGCGCGGCTTGACAGCGGTGCGATGGTCGAACTCGGACACGGGTCAGTGGATGAGATTGACGACCGCACGCAACGCTTTATCGCGACGTTGAGCCAGGTGTCGTCTCGCTACGGCAGAGATCTCGAGTCTGCAGATTTGCGCTACAGCAATGGGTATGCGCTCAGGTTAAAAGGCGTCACCACTTTAAACCCCGGTGACAAAGACGACAGATTAGTAAAAAGGTAACGCTTGTGGCCAAAGAGTACAAAGACTTGGTAGTGGGGCTGGACATTGGAACCAGCAAGGTCATGGTGGTCGTTGCTGAGGTCATGCCCGGCGGGGACCTCAAGCTGGCCGGTCTGGGCATTGCTGCCAGCAATGGGCTCAAGCGCGGCGTCGTGGTCAATATTGATGCCACCGTGCAAAGCATTCAGCAAGCGTTAAAAGAAGCCGAGCTGATGGCCGAGTGCAAGATTGCCCGTGTCTATACCGGCATCACGGGCAGCCATATTCGCGGCATCAACTCCAGCGGTATGGTGGCGGTTAAAGACAAGGAAGTCACGCAGGCCGACGTGGCCCGCGTGATCGAAACCGCCAAGGCCATCAACATTTCAACCGACCAGCGCTTGCTGCTGGTAGAGCCGCAAGAGTTTGTGATTGACGGGCAGGATGTGCGCGAGCCGATTGGCATGAGCGGCATCCGGCTGGAGGCCAAAGTTCACATCGTCACCGGCGCGCAAAGTGCCGCTGAAAATATCATCAAGTGTGTACGCCGTTGCGGCCTGGAGGTTGATCAACTCATGCTCAACCCCCTCGCATCAAGCCTGGCCGTGCTGACGCAAGACGAACAGGAATTGGGTGTGGCACTGGTCGATATTGGTGCGGGCACAACCGACGTGGCGATTTTTACTGGCGGCGCCATTCGCCACACGGCGGTCATCCCGATTGCTGGCGATTTGATCACCAGTGACATTGCCATGGCGCTGCGCACGCCGACCAAAGACGCTGAAGACATCAAGGTTGAAAGTGGCTATGCCAAGCAGTTACTGGCAGACCCCGACACACAGGTTGAAGTGCCAGGCCTTGGCGACAGAGCGCCGCGAATGCTCAGCAAGCAGGCCTTGGCAGGTGTGATTGAGCCGCGTATTGAAGAAATTTTCTCCCTCGTGCAGCAGGTCATTCGGGAGTCAGGTTACGAGGAAGTGTTGTCGTCAGGCATTGTGTTGACCGGCGGCAGTGCCGTGATGCCCGGTATGCTGGAACTCGGCGAAGACATCTTTTTAAAGCCGGTTCGACGCGGGATCCCGCGGTATACAAATTCTCTTTATGACATGGTGGCACAGGCTCGCGCCGCGACGGTGATGGGTTTGCTGGAGGAGGCCCGTTTGGCACGAATGCGCGGCTACAA
>JANMIH010000111.1:0-4510 GCA_031375685.1 Polaromonas sp.
CCATGACGATCCAGACAAAGCGGTTGGACAGATCGGCCCACAGCAAAGTCGAAATGCCGATGGACAGCAGAATCAGCACACCACCCATGGTCGGTGTGCCGCTTTTGCTCAGGTGCGTTTGCATGGCATATTCACGAATTGGCTGGCCAATCTTGAGTTCCGTCAGCCTGCGGATCACGAAGGGGCCCGCTACCAACCCCATCAACAGCGCTGTCAATGCAGCCATCACGGCTCGAAAAGTCAGGTACTGGAAAACCCGAAAAAATCCGAATTCAGGTGACACACCCTGAAGCCATTGAGCCAGGCTAAGCAGCATGATGGGATTCCTCGTGTGTTTTTGTTAGAGCCGATACGTGTGCTGCGATGGCCTGCACGACACGCTCCATCTTCATGAAACGCGAACCTTTGACGAGCACACTGCGGACCTGCGGCAATTGAGCCAATACAGCGGTCATCAATGCATCGACATCATCGAAATGTTGCCCTGGTCCAAAACTGCTGCTGGCCAGTTGCGATTGTTTACCCAGCGTATAAAGGTTTTCAATACCCTGCGCATGCACCCAGCGCCCTGCTTCTTCATGGAACTGCGGACCCTGGTTGCCCACCTCGCCCATGTCACCCATGACCAGCAGACGCGGGCGGGGCAATGCCGCCAGCACGTCAATAGCAGCGCGCATGGAGTCTGGGTTGGCGTTGTAGGTGTCGTCGATCACAGTGATACCGCGGCCTTGAAGGCTGAGATGAACCGCGCGTGAACGCCCTTTGACAGGCTCAAACGAATTGAGGCCTTGCGCAATGCAGTCAAGTGGGACACCTGCCGCCAGCGCGCATGCCGTGGCAGCGAGTGCATTTTTAACGTTGTGCTGACCCGCAATGGACAGCCTGAATGGGAGCGTGCCTTGTGGCGTTGAAGCCAAGACACGCCAGCCATCAATGTCCCAATGTGCATCAGCCGTGACGTCGGCTTGGCCAGTCATCGCAAATGTCAGCTGGGGGCGTGTCCGGGCGACTTCACGCCAGACCGCTGTGTAATCGTCGTCAGCTGGAAACACCGCAACGCCCTGCATCGCCAATGCCTCAATGACAGAACCATTTTCATGCGCCACGGCTTCAACCGTGCCCATGAACTCAAGGTGCTCTCGCTGGGCATTGTTGACCAATGCCACCGTCGGCCTCGTGATATCCGCCAGATACGCAATTTCGCCAGGATGGTTCATGCCAAGTTCAACAACGCCAATTTTGTGATCGTCAGTCAACCGCAATAGCGTCAATGGCACACCAATGTCATTGTTCAAATTGCCCACCGTCGCAAACGCATGGTCAGCTCGATACGCACGCAAGATGGAGGCAATCATCTGCGTCACAGTGGTCTTGCCGTTGCTGCCTGTCACTGCAACCATTGGCAAATCAAACTGCGCACGCCAGCCTTTGGCGAGTTGGCCCAGCGCCCGCTTTGAATCACTGACCTGCAAACCTGGCAATCCGGCAGCTTGCAGTCCGTGCTGGGCGATGGCAGCAACCGCACCTTGCGCTTTGGCCTGAGCCAAAAAGTCATGGGCATCAAAGTTGTCGCCTTTGAGCGCAACAAACAAATCGCCTGGCTGCAAGCTGCGCGTGTCTGTATGCACCCGCTTGATTTCAACGCTGGCATCGCCAACCAGTTGTGATGCAGCAATCCAGCCGCGGGCTTGACTCAATGTCATCATGACGCTGCTCCAGCGCGCGGTTGACGCAGATCAAGTCCGTTCTGTGCGAAGTGCATGTCGTCAAACGGATGCTTGCTGCCCATCACTTCCTGATAGTTCTCATGCCCCTTGCCGGCCAGCAGAACAACGTCTTCCGGCTGGGCGCTGGCAAGCGTTTGGACAATTGCCAAGGCACGGTCAGCCTGCACATGTACCGATTCACTGTGTGTCAGCCCCAACAAAATCTGGCTGATGATACTGGCTGGGTTTTCGCTGCGCGGGTTGTCGCTGGTCACCACAACCATGTCCGAATTTTTTTGCGCAGTCGCAGCCATCAAGGGACGTTTTTTCGGATCGCGGTCACCGCCACAACCGAATACGCACCACAACTGGCCTCCTCTGTTTTTTGCAACGGGCTGCAGTGCCAACAGCACCTTTTCAATGGCGTCTGGCGTATGGGCGTAGTCAATCACGACAAGAGGCTTGCCGGCCTGACTCACCGTATTCAAACGGCCAGGTACGGCGGACAACTCACTGCACGCTTTGGCGGCATCCGCAAGTGGCACCCCCAAGGTGCGTAGCGCGCCCATCACCCCAAGCAGATTGGAGACGTTGTACAAACCTATGGCATGGGCGGTAACGGTATACCTGTCATCACCCTCAACCACCACAAAGCTCATCGCATCGGCATGTTGGACAATGGCTTGGGCTTGCAGTCTTGCGGGCTCGTGGATGGCCACAGTCCACACATCCATGCCAGCGCCGTTTAGCTTTAAACTTAAATCACGTCCTTTGTCGTCGTCCACATTGATGACAGCAGACTTCAAACCTGGCCAGGCAAAAAGCGCTGCTTTGGCTTGCCAGTAAGCTTGCATGGAGCCGTGGTAGTCCAGGTGGTCTTGTGTGAAGTTGGTAAACACCGCCACCTTTAGCTGGGTGGCATCCATGCGATGCTCTGTCATGCCAATGGATGATGCTTCTATTGCGCAGGCGACAAAGCCGTCATCCACAAAGCGTCGCAACTGTTGTTGCAACAAGACCGGGTCAGGCGTGGTCAACCCATTGAAGACCATTGCACCTGGCGTTCCAATACCCAATGTGCCGACCAAGCCGCAGGGGCGGCCAAGCTTGCCAAGCGCCTGCGCCAGCCACCAGGCGGACGATGTTTTACCGTTGGTACCGGTGATGGCAACGGTTTGTAATTGTTGGCTGGGTTCTTCAAAATAGGCGGCGGCAATCGATGCAGCCGCCGCTTTCAGACCGGGGTACGCTGCAATTTTTGCATCAACGAAACCATAGGCATCCAAGCCGCTCATCTCAACGAGACAAGCAGCCGCGCCGATTTTGAGTGCGTTGTCAACGTATTGACGTGCATCGTTTGCTGCACCTGGCCAGGCGATGAAGCCGTCCCCGGCACGCACTTTTCGGCTGTCGGTTGTGATGCTGCCCGTTACCCGCGCATGCAGCCAGCTTGCGGCTTCCTGTGGTGTGTGGAGTTGTGTGATCAAAACGATTCCTCTACCGCGTTCGTCACGATTTGCGGCTTGACGGACATGTCAGGCTGCACGCCTTTGATGCGCAAGGCTTGCTGCACCAGTTCACTGAAGACGGGCGCAGCCACTTCACCACCGTAGTATTTGCCCGCTCTAGGCTCGTCAATCATCACCGCCACAATCACTCGGGGTTTGTCGATCGGCGCCATGCCCACAAACCAGCCCCGGTACTTTCTGTCTTTGTCGGTACCGTAGCTTTTGCCCACCTGTTTGTAAGCCGTGCCCGACTTACCGCCGACCGAATAACCCAGCGTTTGAGCCTTCTGGCCTGTACCACCCGGGCCAGCTGCCATCTGCAACATTTTTCTGACCTCCAACGCTGTCTTGGCTGAAAAGACCTGCACGCCCGCAGCCGGTTCATCGCTCTTGAGCAGGGTGGCATCAATGATTTGCCCGTCATGGCCAAACACGGTATAGGCACGCGCCATTTGAAACAGCGATGCCGACAAGCCATAGCCATACGACATGGTGGCCTGCTCAATTGGCCGCCAGGTTTTGTAAGGCCGTAAGCGGCCTGAGACGACGCCAGGAAATGCAATTTGAGGTTTTTGCCCAAAGCCAGCTTGTGAGAAAACCTCCCACATTTCACGAGGCTGCATTTGCATGGCCATCTTGACAGTGCCCACGTTGCTGGATTTTTGAATCACTTCCTGCACTGTCAGCACGCCATGAGGATGGGCATCCGAAATTGTCGAGCCCGTGATTTGCATGCGTCCTGGTGCGGTTTGAATTTGAGTCTCAGGCTTGACACGCCCAGACTCCAGCGCAAGTCCCACAGTAAAAGCTTTCATCACCGAACCAGGCTCAAAGGTGTCCGTCAGCGCGCGATTACGTAGCTGATTACCGCTCATGTTTTGACGCTTGTCGGGCACATAGCTGGGGTAATTCGCCATGGCCAGCACCTCCCCAGTGATGGCATCGAGCATGACCACACTACCGGCTACGGCCTTGTTTGCAACAACAGCATCACGTAGTTTTTGATAAGCCACAAACTGCATCTTGCTGTCTATCGACAGTTGCAAATCTTTGCCATCGACGGGCGGCACTTGCTCGCGTGTATCTTCGACCACCCGACCCAGGCGGTCTTTGATGACGCGACGTGACCCTGCACGACCACCCAGCTCTTTGTTAAAGGCCAGCTCCATGCCCTCCTGACCACGGTCTTCAATGTTGGTAAACCCCACCACATGTGCAATGGTTTCACCCTCAGGGTACTGGCGCTTGTACTCCTTGCGCTGATAAATACCCTTGATACCCAAAGCCGTGATTTTT
>JANMIH010000117.1:0-3239 GCA_031375685.1 Polaromonas sp.
CGTCAAGCGAACCTGTCTCACATGGGTCATGTGCGTTGACTGACATTTCAGATCCGCGAAGCAGCAATGGGTACCGAATCAAGCCATTTGCGTGCTATTTTATGAATAAAAAGTGCCTATAGCCCAATAAATACGGGCGCAAGCAGCTCCTGATTAAATAGCATTCACTTTGCTGCGCCACGCATCATATTTGCCAGCTCTACCGCTGACTTCACGCCCATCTTGTCGAATACCCTGGCCCGGTGGACTTCTACTGTGCGCACGCTGATGTCGAGCTGGTCGGCCACCAGTTTGTTGGGCAGGCCGCTCACCACCAGTTGCATGACGGCTGTTTCGCGTTCGGTCAGGCTGGCCAGGCGGGCCTGATAACTGCTGCTTTCGCCCAGCAGCGCCAGCGCAGCGGCAGACTGGGCCAGGGCTTGCTCGATGCGGTCGACCAGGGCGTTGTCTGAAAACGGCTTTTCACAAAAGTCAAACGCGCCTTGCTTGACTGCGGCCACAGCGGTGGGCACGTCGGCGTGGCCAGTTAAAAAAATCACCGGCAGGGTGGGCAGCAGCCCGTAGCTGATGAGCTTTTCAAACATGGCCAGCCCGCTCAGGCCTGTCATGCGCACATCCAGCAACACGCAAGACGGGCCTGTGACGGCAAAGCCGGTTGACACGCGTGCGTCAAAGGCTTCGGTGCTGTCAAACACCTCGCTGGGCAGGCGGCGCGTGCGCAGCAGCCAGGCCAACGCCTCACGCACGCCGCTGTCGTCGTCAACAATGTAGACGGTTGCGTTTTGTACGGGTTCCATAACGGTTTCCTGCTTGAAGGGTTAACCTAGAAAAAGCATTTGGATGCGCCTGAGTGTGCCCCGCCCAGCGGGTCTAGCAAGGCGGGACAACGACGCGGGCTACTGCCCGCTAGGCGGAGCAACGCAGCTGGGCGCGTTGGGCGGGGTGCAATCGGGCGCATAGCGCTGTCACCCAAGAGGTGAAGGCCATTGAAGCTAAAACAATGAGTGCTCATGCGGTCTGCGAAAGGTTTATCAGCGGTCAACTGCTTTTTCTAGGTTTTAGGGCGTTGAAGGCTGGCCACAGGCAAGGTAAAGCTGAAGACGGTGCCTTGGGGCAAAGCGGATTCAAAGTCCAAAAAGCCGCCGTGCTGCTCAATCACGGTACGGCACAAGCTTAAACCCAGGCCCATGCCCTCAATCTTGGTGGTAAAAAACGGGGTAAACAACTGGCTGGCCACGTCTGGCGGTATGCCGTCGCCCTGGTCAATGACGGCAAACTCAACCCAGGCACTGGCCGCGTTAGACGCCGCTGGCCGCACCCGCAGCCTCAGCTCCCTGGCAGCTGAAGGTGGCAGCGACTGCATGGCCTGCATGCCATTGCGCGCCAGGTTCAGCAACACCTGCTCGACCATGGTGCGGTCGCACAGCACGGGGCTGGCATTGGCGTCCACCGCCATCACCACTGTGACATGCAGTTTGCGCGCTTGCAGGCTGACCAGCGGCATCACGGCGTCGAGCAGGGCTCGCGGTGCCACGGCTTCGCGCGACTGGTCACGCCTTCGCACAAAGTCATGCACGCTTTTGATGACTTTGCCAGCGCGCTCGGCCTGCTCGGCAATGCGGCTGATGGCCAGTTGCAAATCAGAAATGTCGACCCCCACGCTTGTCACTTCGTGTACTTCGCTGCCCCCCGCGGGGGCCGCTGCGCCTGCGGCCCGGCGAAGCCGGTTCCGCGGCCCCTGTTTGAAAGGTGCAATAGGCGCCCTCGTTGCGACTTCATCTCCTCTTAAGCGCTCATTCGCGTCGTTGAGCAAATTCAGCGAGCCCACGGCGTAGCTTGATATGGCGGCCAGCGGCTGGTTCAGTTCATGGCTCAGCAGTGACGCCATCTCGCCCACCATGGCCAGCCGGGCGGTGGCTTGCAGGCGGTCCTGGCTGGCGCGGGACAGCTCTTCAGTGCGGCGCTGCTCTGACACGTCCAGAATCGCGCTCATCCAGCCGGTGTGTTTGCCCACGGCATTGATCAGCGGTGCCTCCATGATCAGCACCGGAAAGCGCGTGCCATCGGGCCGTATGAACAGCGACTCATGCCCCTCACGCGGCAAGTTGCTGCCGGCCAGCCGGATGGTCTGGCGCTGCTGGTAGGTCTCGGCCAGCTCCGGCGGCCAGTAGGGTGACGGAAAGCTCTGGTTGAGCAAGTCTTTGGCGGGTATGCCCACCATCTGGCAAAAAGCCGGGTTGACGTAAGTGATGCGGCCGGACAAATCGCGCGCGCGCAGGCCCGTGAGCACCGAGTCCTCCATGGCTTTTCTGAAGGCCAGCGCTTCGCTCAGATCGTTTTCAACCTTAATGCGCCGCCGGGTGTCGCGCGCCAGTAAAAAAAGCACCGCCAGCAAGGCCAGCGACATGGCCGTGACCAATGCCGTCAGCACATTCGGGAACAGCGCAGGCAGGCCAATGCGGCTTTCAAGCCGCAGCACCATGGTGTTGCCGGGCAAGTCCAGCAACTGGCGCGCCACAAACACGCGGTTGCCGGGTGTGGGCACGCCAAACAGCGCCAGCCGCGTGCCGTCCGCTTCCGTCAACGACAGGCTTTGGCCGCGTGCCAGCTCTTTGTTGACCATCTCTGACATCAACTCATGCAGGGCGTAGGTGGCAACGGTGTAGCCGACCAGTCGGCCCGCCGCCATGATGGGCAGGCACATGTCAGACACCTCAATGCCCAGGCCGTCCGGTTGTGGCAAAAAATAACTGCTTGAATAAGCCGCGCCGCTCAGCCGCCGGGCGGCGGTGCAAGCTGCAGTCACGTCGGCCTGGGTGGTGCTGCGGGTCAGGCGCTCAAAAATCGGTTGCCGGTACGGCGTGTCAACAAAGGTCAAAACGTCCAGCGCATCGTTGCGCCATTCCAGCCGCATGACCTCACGGCGCTCGCGCAGCAAGTCGGTGGCGGGGAACAGCCACGCGTCGGTGGTTGGGTTGCTGGACTGCAGCGCCTGAAAACTCTGGATGTTGCGCGTCAGGCCGTTGCGGATGTCCAACACCGACTCGGTGGCGTCACGCTCCAGGCGAGCCTCTATCTGGCTGGTTTCATAGCGCCCGGCCAGCCAGACCAGTGTGCCCAGCAGCGCCAGCACCAGCGCCAGCAACAGTGCCCACAGCACAAAGCGCCTGCGGCCCACAACGCGCGTAGAAAACTTCACAGCCTGCGGTGGTCAAGGGCTGGCAACTGCATGCGGGTGG
>JANMIH010000144.1:0-3492 GCA_031375685.1 Polaromonas sp.
CTTCACACTGAAACCTTTCTTGCCTAACAAGTCGGTCATGAACATCAATTCAGTTTTTGAATCGTCCACGACCAGAATTTTTGTGATTGTCATTGTGTAACTCCATGTTTGGCGCTGCCTAGTTCGGTGACCGTTTGCAGCAGTTGGTCTTTGGTAAAAGGTTTGGTCAAATAGTCTTGCGAGCCGACCATGCGGCCTCTGGCTTTGTCGAACACGCCATCTTTGGATGACAGCATGACGATAGGGACATCAGAAAACTTGGCATTGCGTTTGATGATGGCACAAGTTTGGTAGCCATCCAGACGAGGCATCAGGATGTCACAAAAAATAAGGTTGGGCTGGTAGTCGTTGACTTTGGCCAGCGCGTCAAAGCCATCTTCAGCCAGCAGCACTTCGTGACCGCCCTGCTTCAAAAAAATCTCGGCGCTGCGCCGGATGGTGTTGCTGTCGTCGATGACAAGGACTTTGAGTCCTGAACTTGGAATACTCACTTCGATAACCCCTGTAGTTCTTGCATGTTCGCCTTTAACTGTGGATCAGATAGCAAGCGATTGTGGTGTCAGAGCGAGTCACTGATAAAGCTGCCGAAGTTTAGCGTCAGATTTGAACCATCTCAAAATCTTCCTTGCGTGCGCCGCACTCGGGGCAAGTCCAGTTCATTGGCACTTGTGCCCAAGCCGTACCAGCAGCAATACCTTCTTCAGGCGAGCCAGTCGTCTCGTCGTAAATCCATCCACAAATCAAACACATCCAAGTCATTCGTTAGTCCCAGCTTAAGTTGCCTTCACATAAAATGCAAATAATTGTATCTATGCCGCGTTGCTATTTCGCTCACAGGCAAAATCATCGCCTATGGCAAACCCCAGCACCCCGACTGTACCTATTCTTGAAATGTCACCGCCAGATGTCGAAGACGCACCTGTGTGCGTGATGACCTTCAATGCCAGCGACCCGAGTGGCGCGGGCGGCTTGACAGCCGACGTCATGGCGATTTCATCTGCCGGTGGCCACGCGTTGGTCATCGTCACAGGGGCCTATCTGCGTGACACTGCGGAAATTTTCGACCACATCAGTTTTGATGAAGAAGCCGTTGGCGAACAAGCCCGTACCGCACTTGAAGATATGGCTGTCAGCGCTATCAAGGTTGGCTTTGTGGGCAACCCTGAGAACATCAGCACCGTCGCCGAGATCGCCGCTGACTACGCTGAGGTGCCGCTCATTGCCTACATGCCGAGCTTGGCCTGGTGGGATGAAGACAAGATTGACAACTACCTGGATGCCTTCAGGGAGCTGCTGCTGCCGCAAACCACTATTTTGGTGGGTAACCACAGCACGCTGTGGCGCTGGCTGCTGCCCGACTGGCCGGGCGACCGCAACCCATCGGCCAAAGACATTGCCAAGGCTGCGGCACAACTCGGTGTTCCTTACACGCTGGTCACAGGTATTCCGCTGCCTGAACAATTCATCGACAACGCGCTGGCCACGCCACAAGCCATTTTGTTCAGCGAAAAGTTCGAGCGCTTTGAGGCGGTATTCGCAGGTGCAGGCGACACCCTGTCTGCAGCACTGACCGCTTTGCTGGCCAATGGCCACGATCTGGTGGCCGCCACGGCTGAGGCACTGACTTATCTCGACCAGTCCCTGAGCGCAGGCTTTAACCCGGGCATGGGGCAGACTGTGCCTGACCGTATGTTTTGGGCCTTGAATGACAAACCTGCCGATGACAGTGCAGACGAAACCTCTGACGATGCAGGGGTAACCAATGATGCGGATTTGACGATGTCGGTTCAACGAACTTTTTTTGACATGCCGCCCCACGGCACCACCAAACATTGACGATCATTCACCAAAATTTAACAAGCACTGACCATCAACATGACCACCTCCCGCAATGACATCCTGTTTGAACGCGCCAAAAAACTGATCCCCGGCGGCGTGAACTCTCCCGTTCGCGCCTTCAAGGCTGTTGGCGGCACACCCCGTTTTGTGCAGCACGCGCATGGCGCGTATTTTTGGGACGCTGACGGCAAACGATACATCGACTACATCGGCTCGTGGGGCCCGATGATTCTGGGTCACGGTCATCCTGCTGTCATTGAGTCTGTCCAAAAAGCCATGATGGACGGCTTTTCGTTTGGCGCACCGACCGAGCGTGAAGTTGAGCTGGCAGAAGAAATTGTCAAGCTTGTGCCATCCATAGAAATGGTGCGCCTGGTCAGTTCAGGCACTGAGGCCGCCATGAGCGCCCTGCGCCTGGCGCGCGGTGCGACGGGTCGCAGCAAGATCATCAAGTTTGAAGGCTGCTACCACGGCCATACGGATGCGTTGCTGGTCAAGGCAGGGTCCGGTCTGGCCACCTTCGGCAACCCAACCAGCGCAGGCGTACCGCCAGAAGCCGTGCAGCACACACTGGTGCTGGAGTACAACAACCTGGCGCAACTTGAAGAATGTTTTGCCCTGCACGGCAAAGACCTGGCTTGCCTCATGATGGAGCCCATTTGTGGCAACATGAATTTTGTACGCGCCAGCCTGCCCTTCATGAAGCGCTGCCGTGAGCTGTGTACGCAATATGATGCCTTGCTGATTTTTGATGAGGTCATGACAGGCTTCAGGGTCGCTCTGGGCGGTGCGCAAAGTTTGTATGCTGAGCTGATTCCTGGCTTCAAGCCCGACATGACAGCCTTGGGCAAAGTAATTGGCGGCGGGATGCCACTGGCAGCGTTTGGTGGCAGCAAAGCCGTGATGGAAATGCTCGCGCCACTGGGCGCGGTCTACCAGGCGGGTACCTTGTCCGGCAATCCGGTCGCAACCGCCTGCGGACTGGCAACTTTGCGCGAGGTGCAGAAACCCGGTTTTTACGAAGCGCTGAGCGAACGCACCACCAGCCTGGTCACAGGACTGACGGGGGCAGCCAGCACGGCAGGCATTGCCTTCTGCGGCGACAGCCAAGGCGGTATGTTCGGCTTTTTTCTGTTCGACCAATTGCCACAAAACTACGCCACCGTCATGACCACTGACAGCCCGGCGTTCAACCGCTTCTTTCACGCCATGCTGGACAAAGGCGTTTACTACGCACCAGCGCTGTATGAGGCCGGATTTGTCAGCGCCGCGCACACGGCGGCAGATATTGAGGCAACGGTGGATGCTGCGGCGCAGTACTTTGCCAGTCTTTGAAATTTAAGCGCTACATGTTTAGTAGCTGCTTGCGCACGTTTTGATTGGCCTGGAGGCTCATTTGACGCTAAAGTCTGGCGCATTGGATCTGATTTTTGATCCTTGTCAAGGCAAAGCAGCCTGAAAATCGTGTTTTCAGACTGTTTTTATTTGTCAAATATGGTTTAAAGCCAATAAACCTATTTCCGGCAGTTGACAGGCCATAAACGGGCTGCAAGCTAGTGTAGTGTTTCACTCTGTTTGAACTGTTTTTAGTCTGACCTTGGCGCGAATGACTTTCTCCAGAATGTCGCGAGCACTTGCGGTCCAGACGAAGGG
>JANMIH010000160.1:0-5232 GCA_031375685.1 Polaromonas sp.
CGATATATTACTCACCCGTTCGCCACTCTCGAGTATTGCTACTCTACCGTTCGACTTGCATGTGTAAGGCATGCCGCCAGCGTTCAATCTGAGCCAGGATCAAACTCTTTAGTTTAATCACTGCAATAATTTTCCACTCCCTGCGTGCGAACACAGAAAGAAACTCATAAAAACGGAATTGAAGAGAAATCTTTTACGATTTCACTTTTCTCTATCTTCATGAGCGTTTAAAGTCAAAAGACTTTGAGTACTCTCAATCAACCGAAGTCAACTGATTTTGTCTGGCAATCGTCTTCAAACGCCCATACTTATCGGCTGTAAATTTTTAATGATCCTGACTGTTTACGAGAAGCTTAGCAACTCGTTTAGGTCGGTAGCTGTAATCAGCTGAGTCTCAAATTATATACCGGTTTTTTAATTCCTGTCAACCTGAAGGTCTTTGCTTGTTTCGCTTGACTTAATTTTTATTAAGTCTTGCTAATTTAGCAGAGCTTAAAATTATATACCGGTTTTTTTACTTCCGTCAAATAAATTTGAGTTTTTTCTGCTGTTTGACCGTTTTCACGATTGATACGTTGAAGTATCTTTTTCAGCACAGCCTGCAACTATAGCACGCTAATTTAGCCCAATTCAAGCAGTTGCCATATTTTTGTCACAAAGTCAGAGGCAAAGAGCGATGCCGCTTGCCCGTCAGGGTGTAGAGAGCATTCGCCAGCGCAGGACCCAGGGGTGGTACGCCCGGCTCGCCTACGCCGCCTGGTGGCGCTTGGCTGCTCACAATATGCGTATCCACCTGCGGGCAATGCGCCAATTTCAGCATACTGTACTGTGGAAAGTTTTTTTGTTGCACCACGCCATCATGAATGTCAATGCGTCCATACAGGACAGCTGTCAAGGCAAATACCACAGCACCTTCCATTTGTTGAGCCACGATGCCAGGGTTAACGACGACGCCGCAGTCTATAGCGCACGTCACACGGTGTACGCGGGGCAAGCCGCCGTCTACTGACATCACAACGACCTGCGCCACCACCGAGCCAAACGACTCGTGCAAAGCAATGCCGCGCGCCTGCCCCACTGGCAGTGCTGTGCCCCATCCAGCTTTGCCAGCCGCCAGATCAAGCACCGCCATGTGGCGCGGTGCATTTTTTAACAGGCTGCGCCTGAAAGCCAGTGCGTCTTGCCCAGATGCCAAGGCCAGCTCATCCATAAAGCTTTCAGAAAAGAACGCATTGTGCGAATGCCCCACCGAGCGCCAGTACCCCCACAGGCACATGCTGTCGGGTGGCCACATGCGACATTTTTTGATGGGCAAAGGCATAAGGCAGATTAAACAGACCTTCAGCCGTGGTTTTGTCGGGCATCTCCAAAGTCCCACGCAGCGCGGTGGCCGCACGCTCAAACCAGCGCGGCGATATCGCGTCGCCCGCCGATTGAATGCGCAGGCTGGTTGCCAGTCCCTGCTTGTCTATTGATGCATGTAGCTTGGCCACCGCCATGGGCCGGTAAAAATCATGCGTCATGTCTTCTTCACGGGACCAGACCAACTGCACAGGCCAACCACCGGTGTCCATGGCCACACGCACCGACTGAGCGACAAAGTCCACTTCCAGCCGCCGGCCAAAGCCACCGCCCAGCAGGGTCACGGTAACTGTCACATCCTCAATAGCAACACCGGCCACGCGCGCCGCCACAGCAGCGGCCATTTGCGGCACCTGGCTGGGCACCCATACAGAGACTTTGCCGCCAGCTACCTGCGCCGTGCAGTTCATCGGCTCCAGCGTGGCGTGGGCCAGATACGGCGCGCTGTAGGTCGCTTCCAGCTTGCGGGCTGCGCCAGCCTCAGCCGCTTGCACATCGCCCCGTTCGTAAAAGACATGGCCAAGCTCTTGCGCCAGACTGACCCGCAGCTCTTTTTCAATCGCCCGGCTATCCAGCGCTCCCGCTGGCCGTTGCTGCCATTCGACCTGCACGGCTTGCACCGCCTGCTGGGCGTGCCACCCGGTTTTGCCAATCACGGCAAATCCAGCCGTGGGACCTGCCCAGGCCTGCAGCGGCACCAACCGCAACACACCGGGCATGGCCAAAGCGGCATTGGCATTGATGGCGCCGGGCGAGCCGCCCAGCATCGGGCACAGGCGCACCGCCGCATACAGCATGCCCGGCAAGCGCACATCCATTCCGAACACCGCGCTGCCATTGACCTTGGCAGGTACATCCTTGCGCGGCGCGCTCTGGCCGATCAGCGTCCAGTCCTGGCGAGCCTTCAGGCTGACATTGCCCGGCGGCGTTGAGGCGGCATATCTGGCGAACTGACCGTAGTGCGCGGATGGCCCAGACGCATGCGAAATAACGCCGTTTTTGACCGTCAGCTCAGACGTGGGCAGTTTCCACTCAAGCGATGCAGCCCCCAACAAAGACGCTCTGGCGGTTGCAGCCGCCAGGCGCAGCGGCTCCCAGGCATCGGCCACACTTGACGACCCCCCGGTGAGATGTATCCCCAGCTCACGCGCCAGTTTGCCCACCAGCCACTGGCTCAGCCTGACTTTGGTGGTGGCTGGTCTGTCAGCCTCTGCCATCTGGCTTGGGTGAAATGGCAAGCTGCTCACCAGCATCGCCACATTGCCATAGATGGCATCGCTGCCTGCCTGCACCAGACTGACGCGGCTCAGCGGTACGTCCAGCTCTTCAGCCACCAGCATGGCCAGCGCGGTGTGCACGCCCTGCCCCATTTCACTGCGCGCCATGGCCAGCACCACCCCGCCGTCAGGCGTGATCTTGATCCAGCCATTCAGCGCTATGCTGGTGTCCGTTACGTCCAGTGGCCAGAGCTTGCCCGAGCCCAGGCGCGACCGGGCGGGCAACGCCCCCCAGCCCACGACAAGCGCGCCCAATGCGCCAACACCACTTATCAGAAAATTTCTGCGTTTCATTTTGCGGCCTTCGCCACAGACAAACCCGCCGCCCGCTTGATCGCCACCCGAATCCGCTGGTAAGTCCCGCAGCGGCAGATATTCGTCATGGCCGCATCAATCTCGGCATCGGTCGGTCTGGGTGTTTTGTCCAGCAGCGCGCTGGCCGCCATCAACATGCCTGACTGGCAGTAACCGCACTGTGGCACCTGCTCGGCTATCCACGCCAGTTGCAGCGCATGCGGCTTGGCGGGCGTGCCCAGCGCCTCAATGGTCTGGATGCGTTTGCCCACCACGGTAGAAACTGGCATCACGCAAGACCGCACCGCCTGCCCATCAACCTTGACGGTACATGCCCCGCAAGCCGCTACACCGCAGCCATATTTGGTGCCCGTCATATTCAGCACGTCGCGCAAAACCCAGAGCAGCGGCATGGCCGGGTCGACCGCAGTCTGGACGGCCTTGCCATTGATGTTCAGGCTGATGGATGACTCCACAAAGGGCTCCAAAAATAAAACAGAAAAGCCACTATACAGAGCGGTCATGAAGACAACGGGATAATCCATGCCAACCTACCGGAACCTATGGCACTCATTACCCTTTTAGACGCTCAACTCGCTTTTGGGCACGTCGCCCTGCTCGACCACGCAGATTTTTCACTTGAAAACAACCAGCGCATTGGCCTGATTGGCCGAAATGGCACAGGCAAATCGTCGCTGCTCAAAATTTTGGCGGGACTTGAAAAACCCGACGACGGCACGCTGCAATTGCAGCAAAACCTGCGCATTGCTTATGTGCCGCAAGAGCCCAGCCTGGACCCGCACGCCACCGTTTTCGTAGCTGCAAGCGCCGGCTTGGCTCGCACCCGCCACGTGGTCGAAATGTACCTGGCCGCTGACGAGCACACCGACCTTGACGCGTTGCAATCAGAAATTGAAGCCCTCGACGGCTGGACCTGGGAGCAGCGCGTGGAAGAAACCCTGCACCGCCTGCACCTGGACAAAGACGCCATCGTCGGATCTCTGTCGGGCGGCACCAAAAAGCGCGTGGCCCTGGCTCAGGCGCTGGTCGCCAAGCCTGACGTGCTGCTGCTTGATGAACCCACCAACCACCTGGATCTGGATTCGATTGCCTGGCTGGAAGAATTACTGGTCAATTTCAATGGCTCCATCATCACCATCACCCACGACCGCGCCTTTTTAGACCAGGTGGCCACCGTGATTGTGGAGCTGGACCGCGGCAAGCTGCTGCCCTACCCCGGCAACTTTGCCCAGTACCTGGTGCAAAAGGAAGAACAGATGGCGCAAGAAGCCGTCATCAACGCCAAGGCCGACAAGCTGCTGGCGGCTGAAGAAGTGTGGATTCGCAAAGGCGTGGAAGCGCGCCGCACCCGCAGCGTGGCCCGCATTGGCCGCCTCGAAGTGCTGCGCGACAGCCGCGCCGCCCGCCGTGACGCGGTGGGCCGGGTCAACCTGGACGTGTCCAGCGGTGAGAAAAGCGGCAAGATCGTGGCTGAGCTGACCAATGTGTCCAAAAGCTTTGGCCATCCCGGCAGTGAAAAAATCATTGTCAACAACTTCACCGGCACGCTGCTGCGCGGCGACAAAATCGGCCTGCTGGGCCCGAACGGCGCTGGTAAAACCACGTTGCTCAAGCTGATTTTGGGTGAAATTCAACCCGATGTGACGGTGCCGCCCGGCAAAATCCGCCAAGGCGCTAACCTGCAAGTCGCTTATTTTGACCAGATGCGCGACAGCCTGGACTTAGACGCGACACTTGAAGACTTCATCAGCCCCGGCAGCGAATGGGTCGAGATCAATGGCCAGAAAAAGCACGTTAAAAGCTACCTGACCGACTTTTTGTTCAGCCCCCAGCGCGCCAACTCCCCGGTGCGCACGCTGTCGGGCGGCGAGCGTAACCGCCTGCTGCTGGCGCGGCTATTTGCGCGCCCCGCCAACGTGCTGGTGCTGGACGAACCGACCAACGACCTGGATATCGACACGCTGGAACTGCTGGAAGACCTGCTGCAAAACTACGCCGGCACGGTGTTTCTGGTCAGCCACGACCGTCGCTTTCTGGACAATGTGGTCACCAGCACCATTGCCTACGAAGGCACGCCAGACAACCCCGGTTTCTGGCGTGAATACGAAGGCGGCGTGACCGACTGGATCACCCAGTCCAAACGGGCGGCGCAGATCACTGGCAGCGGCAAAAACGTACCGGCAGCCGCCAAAGCCAAAAACTCAGACAAAACCCCGGCCAAGTCCAATCAAAGCGCGCCTGAGCAGCCATCAAAAAAGAAGCTGAGCTACAAGGACCA
>JANMIH010000215.1:0-5044 GCA_031375685.1 Polaromonas sp.
AGCACGCTCTCCTTTGAAAGCCGGGGAGAAGTTGCAATGCCGGGTCGATGCGCAACTGCAAAATATCGCGAACGACAGTGCGCTGGTAAAGTCCTTCTTTCGTCATCCATCTGTCGCCTATATTACTGACTTATGAGTAAAGACACTTCACTGGCTCGGGCTGTCAGCACATCGCCTAAAAAAGCCGGCGCGATAAAGTCCACGCTCAAACCTGATGCCACGGTGAGCTCGTTGTACGAGTTGCAGGCAAAGGCAAAGGTTGAATCAGCCAGTGTGGTGATAAAGCCGCCGTGGCAGGTTTGATGGCCATTGAGCATGTCGGGGCGCACTGGCATGTCGATATGCGCAGCGCCGGGGCTGATGTGCATCAGGCGCATCCCCAGCCCGCTAGAGGCTTTGTCATTGGCCATCATGCCAACGCCGACTGCATTTGCAATTTCTTGAGGTGTCATGTCTTGGCTCGTTTATCAACCACCCGGCGCGACTTGCCGGTTTGGGTACGCTCAATCGCACCCGGCTGCAGCACAGACACTTTGGCGCTGATGCCAACAAGGTTTTTGATGCGCGACTCTAACGCTGTTTTGATGGCGGCTACCTGAGCAGCAGGCAAGCTTGCGCTTTGCAACTCCGTCAGCACCTCCACCTCATCCAGATGGGCATTGCGCGTGACGATCAACTGGTACAGCGCGGTCAGCTCTGGGTGTGCCAGCACCAGCTCTTCTATCTGGGTAGGGAAGAGATTGACACAGCGAATGATCAGCATGTCGTCTGAACGCCCCACGATTTTGCCCATTCGCCTGAAGCTCCTGGACGTTGGGGAAAGCAGTCGCGTCAGGTCCCTTGTACGGTAGCGAATGACAGGGAAGGCCTCTTTGGTCAGTGAGGTAAAAACCAGCTCGCCCTCTTGCCCATCGGCCACCAGCTCACCCGTGTCGGGGTTGATGACCTCGGGGTAAAAATGGTCTTCCCAAATCACCGGGCCGTCTTTGGATTCAACACATTCACTGGCAACACCGGGTCCCATGACTTCAGACAGGCCATAAATATCGACTGCGTCCATGCCAGTCGCAGCTTCAATGTCATGGCGCATGGCATTGGTCCAGGGCTCTGCCCCAAAAATTCCGATCTTCAGTGACGAGTTTTTGACATCCAGACCGAGCCGTGCATATTCTTCAATGATGACCTGCATGTACGACGGCGTGACCATGATGATGCGCGGCTTGAAGTCTTCAATGAGCTGCACCTGCTTTTCAGTCTGCCCGCCCGACACGGGAATGACGGTGCAGCCCAGACGTTCAGCACCGTAGTGCGCACCCAGGCCGCCTGTGAACAAACCGTAACCGTAAGAAATATGCACCATGTCACCGGCTCGCCCACCCGCTGCGCGAATCGACCTGGCCACCAGGTCAGCCCAGTGGCTGATGTCTTTTGCGGTGTACCCCACCACCGTCGGCTTGCCTGTGGTGCCTGAGGACGCATGAATGCGCATGACTTGCGACTGCGGCACGGCAAACATGCCAAACGGGTAATTGGCACGCAGGTCATTTTTGGTGGTGAATGGGAATTTGGCCAGGTCAGCCAGCGTTTTGAAATCACTGGGGTGAACGCCCGCCGCATCAAATGCCTGGCGGTAGTGCGGCACGTTCTGGTAAACATTGGCCAACGTGGCTTTCAGGCGCTGGGTTTGCAGCGCGGTGATCTCGTCACGGCTGGCGATTTCAATCGGCTCCAGCAGGTCAGTGGGGGGTGCGTGAACTGGCATGAGCGACTCAATAATTATTGGCCCACAAACACAGGGGGGCGTTTGGCGATGAACGCTTTGACACCCTCCGCGTAATCCTGGGTGTTGCCCAGCTCCCGCTGCATGCCTGCTTCCAGGTCTAGCTGCGAGTCCAGTGTGCTGGTGGCTGCGGCGTCAATGGCTTCACGGGTACGCACATAACCCAGCGTGGGCCCGGCAGCCAGGGTTGAGGCCACTTGGTTGACTTCGGTATCAAAGTCAGCCGTGGCAACGCACTTCCAGATCAAACCCCATTGCGCGGCCTGCTCGGCACTGAGCTTGTCGCCCAGCAGCGCCAGCCTCATCGCTCGGGCACGGCCCACCGCATGGGGCAGCAGCCAGGTACCCCCTGCATCGGGCACCAGGCCCAATTTGCAAAACGGCTGAATAAAACTGGCCGTTTGCACGGCAATGACGATATCGCAGGCCAGCGCGATGTTGGCACCCGCGCCGGCCGCCACACCATTGACCGCACAGACCACGGGCTTGGGGCTGCTTCGCAGGCGGCGCACCAGGGGGCTGTAAAAGGTCTCCACCACGTCGCCAATATCGGCAGGCTCCACAGACCCGGGTTTGGACGACATGCTCGGGTCGGCCAGATCTTGCCCGGCGCAAAATGCGCGGCCAGCGCCCGTGAGTACCACGACGCGCACCGCTTTGTCTTGCGCTGCAGAGCCCAGTGCGCTGAACATCTCCAGCATCATCGCGCCCATCAGGCTGTTGAGCTTGTCGGGGCGGTTCAGCGTCAGGGTGGCCACGCCGTTGGCAGTGCTGTAGTTGATGTATTGAAAGTCAGACATGGGTGTGCTCCTGGTCAAAATCAATGACAAGCTTATCTGAGACGGGAAAGCTCTGGCAACACAGCACAAAGCCGCGTGCCACTTCATAGTCTTCCAGCGCAAAGTTATTGTCCATGTCCACCTCGCCACTGAGGACTTGCGCCCGGCAGGTAGAGCACACACCGCCTTTGCAGGCGTAGGGCATGTCGAGTCCGGCTTTCAGGCCGCCATCGACAAGACTTTGGTTTTTCGACATCATGAAGGTTCGGCGTGCGCCGTCCAGCATGACTTCTACTTCGCAATCTTCACCGCCTTGTGCAGCAGCTGATGCCGCACGCGGCCTGGCAGGCAGCGGCGCCCCAAACAGCTCTGCCTTGATGCGCGTTTTGTCAACGCCCTTGTCTTCGAGTGCCTGGGTCACAGCCAGCATCATCTCGTGCGGCCCGCAAATAAAGGCGGTGTCAATGCTGGCAGGGTCAACCCACCGGCTCAGCAGCTCGCTGGTTTTGTCATAGTCAATGCGTCCGTTGAACAGCTCAATGTCTTGCGATTCACGGCTCATGACCCACACCAGATTCAGGCGGGTCAGATAGGTGTCTTTCAGGTCTTCCAGCTCTTCCTTGAACATCACGCTGCCAGACGAGCGGTTGCCATACACCAGCGTGATGCGCACAGAAGGTTCAGCGATCAGCATGGTTTTGATGATGGCCAGCATGGGCGTGATGCCGCTGCCGGCTGCAAAAGCAACGACATGGCGAGCCGCTTCGGGCTGCAGTGGGATATGAAAATGGCCCTGCGGTGGCATCGCCTCTATCACTGCACCGGGCAATAAATGACTTGCAGCCCAATGACTGAATGCGCCACCAACTACTTTTTTAATAGCTATGCGCAAGCGTCCGTCTTGCACAGCCGAACAGATGGAATATGAGCGCCGCACTTCCTGGCCGTCAATCAAAGCACGCAAGGTCAGGTACTGCCCTGCCACGAATGCAAAAGTGTGTTGCAGCGGTTCAGGCACCGCCAACGTGATGGCCATGCTGTCGCGGGTCAGCGCTTGCACGCTGGCCACGCCCAGGCTGTGAAATGAATGTGTGCTCAAAGCTGCCTTCTGCCGTCAATGTGGCTTGAAATAGTCAAAAGGCTCCAGGCAACTGTTGCACTGGTACAGCGCCTTGCAGGCAGTTGATCCGTACTGCGACAAAAGCCGAGTTTTGCGGGAATCGCACTGTGGGCACGGGACAACCACTTTGCTGGGGATCAGCGCTGCGATGTCAATCACCAGGCTGCCGTCAGAAGCTGCCGCGCGAGTTGCAGGTGGGGCAATGCCATAGGCACGCAGGGCAGCGCGGCCTTGCGGGGTCATCCAGTCGGTCGTCCATGCCGGTGAGAGCTGGGTGCGCACAACAACCTGTTCAATGCCGCGTGCCTGAAGCGCTTCACGAATCGACTGCGCAATCACCTCCGTTGCGGGGCAGCCTGAATAGGTGGGCGTGACCGTGACGACCACTGAATTTGCAGAACTGTCCGACCACTGCACGTCACGCAAGATGCCCAGGTCAACGATCGACACCACAGGCACTTCAGGGTCCATAACATGGCCCAGCCAGGCCAGCAGTGTTTCACGATTGGCTGCGCTTGCAGGTACCACCAGATCTGTCACCACTGCGCTCCTGGATGCGTGCGCTGCAGCACCTGCATGGGTGCGAGCAGATGGCTCAGGTGCTCGGTATGCAAGCCTCGCTTGCCACCTTGTTGGTGGCCCATGCCATCCGGCATGGTGAGGGTGGCGCGATCAAACACCGCCCTCACCCGGGCGTGCCAGCCATCTGCCAGGCTGCTGGCCGCTGGGCACAGGCCCTCCAGCGTGCATTGCGCGTCGACCGCATCAGACTCAAACCACTCATATGCATACGGCCACAGCTTGTTGACAGCGCCTTGCATGCGTTCGCGGCTCTGCGCCGTGCCGTCACCCAGTGCCACCATCAGGCCTGCCGAGCGCTCAACGTGGTAACGCACTTCCTTGACCGACTTTTGCGCAATCTCAGCCATCCGCGGGTCGCTGGACTGGCACAGCCCGGTCAGCAATTGTTGATGCCACACATCAAACAAAAACTGACGCGCCATCGTATTGCCATAGTGGCCATTGGGTTGCTCCACGATCAGCAGGTTGCGATACTCGGGCGCATCGCGGTGGTAGGCCAAGGCGTCTTCATCACGACCGGCACCTTCGACCTCGCCTGCATACGACAGCCAAAGGCGGGCCTGACCGAGCAAGTCCAGCGCCGTGTTGGTCAGTGCCAGGTCTTCTTCAAGTGCCGGGCCGTGGCCGCACCAGCTCGATAACCCTATTTCCGGCAGTTGACAGGCCATAAACGGCCTGCAAGCTAGACTACAAGCCAGTTTCAACGGATTTGAGGGAGTCACCAAATGGGTGAAGCCAAGAGGCGTCAAGTTCAGGCTCAAAGTCAAGCTTTGCAGGCCATGG
>JANMIH010000198.1:0-4039 GCA_031375685.1 Polaromonas sp.
GCTCGAGGGCGAGCCCATGAAACAACGGCAGTACATCATCGCTCGGCAAATCACTGTTGTTTGATGCCGCCCAAAACTCAAGATTGGTATTGCCTAAAGTCACCCACCCGTAGGTCACAAAATCGTTGGACTGGAGCGGCCAGGAAACGGGAAGTCCGAGCTTAGTGGCGAAAAGATCCATCATAAGCGGTGCATTTTTTACGCGCACCAACACATGGTCGATGTTTTTGAAAGCGCTCGTACTCATGGCTACTTTTTAATCTTCATTGACACGCTTGCGCCAATAGCCGGGTTTTCGTGCGTCAGGGACGATTGCCAAAATAACGATCTCTGACGGGAGGATCCGGTAAACGATCGAAAAGGGAAATTTCTTCGGGAAAACTCGGCGTGTACCGTGCTTGAACGGCGACCCCATCTCCGAAAACTCTGTCGCAATTCTGATGGCTGCTTCAATCTCGTTTGTAAATCGCTTGCCAAGTCCCTTGCTACGATCTTCTAAATAAATTGCCTCAGCTTGCAACTCCGCAAGCGCATCCTCGTGAAAACGCACTACCCGACTCACTGGATAGCGCGACGAACTTGAGCAAAAACTTCTTCTGCGGGTATGAGCTTGGCGACGCCCCGATCAATCTCATCCATGCGTCGCTCAAGTTCAACGTCCCAGGCTGCTTCAGCACCAGTGTTTGACGCTGGATGAATTGAATCCAGCAGCAATTCAGCGAGCCGAGCACGATCTGGCAGCGTGAGTGTTTGGGCTTGCTGAGACAGTTCAATGATGAGATCAGACATGTATATTCTCCGAGTTGCAAAAATTGTAGGTCACTCCGCATTAACTGCGATGAACTTGCAGTCTAGCGCCTGGCTGACAACTTCGGATACACCTTCGCCAGCCATACAAATATCAGCGCCCCCAGCACCAGAGAACTTGCAGCAATCTGCAGCGCCAAATTAAAGCCCTGCCCCACTGTGGCGCTGCGGCTGAGTAGCCAGGCTGCCAATGGCGGCCCGGCGATTTGGCCCAGGCCGTAGACCGCCGTCAAAAGCCCGGTGTAGCTGGCGACGTTGTTGGGCTTGAGGTGGCGCACCTCTTGCATGGCAAAAAACGTGATGGCCGTGAAGGGCAAACCCAGCAGCAGGCTGCCCAGGGCAAAGCCCAGCGGCGTAGGTAGCCATACCGTCATGATGACGCCCAACGCCTGCATGATGTAGCTGGCGGCCAGGATGTATCGCAAATCCCCTTTGAGCGAGATGCGGGTCGAGATCAAAGCCCCGGCAATCACCGCCAGACCAAACAACGGCCAAAACAAGTCCAGCCAGGCCGAGCCAGGCATGACCTGCCGCGCAATCACAGGCAAGAAGGTGGCGGTGATGATGTAGCCCAAGCCGTCAAGCCCATAAGCGATGGCCAGCCAGAACATATGCCAGCGGCTTGCAAAAGATGTTTGAACAGGATGGGTGGGCGTTGCACTGTCGTTTGTTAAAGGCGCCGGCTTGGCCAGCTTCATGCCAAAGGTGCGCCAGGTCATCGCCGTCAACACGCAAGCCAGCACACCAAAAATCAGCCAGCCGGCAGCCGCCTTCCATTGCAAGGCCACCATGCCGCTGGCCAGCACACCGCTAATTGCGATGCCCGCACCCGGGCCGGTAAACATGATGCCGCCCAGGTTGCTGGCGTTGCGCTCAGCCAGCCTGGCCAGGCACCAGCCCGATGTGAACACAAAGACAAATGCACTGGCCACACCCGCCGCAAAGCGCAGCCACGGCCACAGTGCTGGCACTTGCAGCGCCATGCCCAGCGTTAAAACGCAGGTGGCCACCAAGCCACCACGCAGCCAGGTGGTCGCAAGCACAGGCGGCCAGGCTTTAAAACGTGACCAGATCAGCGGCTGAAAGGTACACAGCAGCGCGCCCACCAGGTAGCCCAGATAGTTGGCGCTGGCCAGCCAGCTGGCACCAGGCAAGTCCACCACACCGTCAGCCAGCATCATGGGCAGCAGCGGCGTGAAGGCGAAGCGGCCAATGCCCATGGCTGTTGCCAGAGCCAGCGCGCAAGTGATCGCAATGACCCAAGGGCTGGCGCTGCCGCGTTGCAGCTTTTTAAATGACGTCAAGGGCATCAGGGTTTCAAAGTCAATGCAATGCGTCGCTGGATGCGCTCAGCCTCAACCCGGTTGCTGCTGGCTTCAGCCAGCTTGAGCTGCGCACCCAGCCAGGCCAGGAGCGGCCTGCGCCAGCCTTGGCTTGACGCGGCATCCACCGCCGCCTGCACCAGCGCCGGGCTGGCGTTGCCCGCTTGCAGGGACGTACCAGCAGCGACCAGTTTGGCCAACGGCTCTGCTATGCTTTCAATAGCTGGTTGCGCACGTATCAATTGAGCTTGAGCACTTATTTGCTGCTCTTTTGGCAGTAAATTGATGTCCAGGGGCTGCAATTTGCCAGCCAGGTAGTCGGCGTAAGCGCGCTCAGCGGTTGGCGCGTCCTGGCGGAGCTTTTCAAAGCCTGCACAGGACTCAAACACCAGGCTGGCGACGCGACTGGCGCAACTGAGCAGTTCGGCGCGCGCCATCAAATCAACCCGGCCTGTGCTGGATATTTCAAGCCGTGCTCTGGCCATCTCAGCCGCTTCAACCCGCGAATTGCCTTCAAGGTAAGCCGCAACAGCTCGCTCCATGGCCCCTTTGGATTCAAGTTGCCAGTCTGCGGGTTTGGGGCCAGGGGCACAGGCCGTCAGGGCAACGACCACAACAACCCAAGTAGCTTTCAGGTTCATGGCAGCTTCACCTCAGCATCCCTGGCAAACGGCCATTTGCGATTGATCTCGTTGACCAGCCCATCGACCTTGCGCAGGCTGGACTCGACCTCGCCGCGCAGCAGGTTCAATTCGCTGGTGCCATCTTTCACATTCGCGCCCACGGCCTGAGCCTCTACCAGCACGGCATCGACCTTTTTCAGGCTGGTGCGTGCGTCACCCAGCAGCGCATTGAGCTGCACCACGGTTGCACGTGTTTCAGGCAGCACGCCTTTGTCGCCAAACACTTGCGTGTCAGCCTTGGCAGCCAGACCGTCGACCCTGGCCAGAAGTGCATTGGTGCGGTCCAGCGTGGTGATGAGTTTTTTTGCCTCGGCCTCCCCCCCCAGCAGCACAGTCAACGCGCCACCGGGGCCGTTGATCTTGGCTGTCAGCGTTTGCAAGTTGCCGAAGCTGGCCCCCAAAGCGCCCCGGCTGCTGACCAATGAGTTAAAGCTCTCCAGCAGGTCTTTGGCGGTGGCAATCAGCTTGGGCACTTCAGCGCCTGCATCGCCCTGCAGCACAGTGCGAACCGCGCCGTCCTCCAGGGGTGGGTCAGCCAGCAGACCGGTGTAAGCGCGGATGTTGGTGCCGCCCACCAGCCCACGCACCATGGTAAACACGCTGGACTGGCGCAGCCAGTGCGCGTCTTTGCTGGCCACGTCAACAATGATGCGCGCCTTGCCATCATCCGCCAGCTCAATGCGGCGCACCCGACCGATCGGAAAGCCCGAGAACGTCAGGTTCATGCCGACCACCACGCCTTCAGAATCCTCAGAAACCAGCACCAGCTTTTGGGTGCTCTCAAACAGTCCACGCGCGTACATCACGTACAACGCGGCAGCCACAATCAAAGCCAGCATAAAGCTGAGCAGCAGCACAGCCTTGAATTCCAGGTGGTCCTGCTCGGGTGTAGACTGAAGGTTATCGGGTTTTTCGCTCAATTTATCGGTCATAAGGTCAATAGTAGTTGCCGACCAGAGACAGCACCTCAATCAGCAAAATAATGGCAAACATGCGCACCATGCCGCGCATTTCAGCACTGGTACGGATGTTGTTGACGGCGCTGCCGTACAGGGCAGACGCCATCGGGATCAGCGACACTGCCAGGCTGAACAGCAGGGTCTTCATGACAAAAATCAGCGTGACGGCTGGGGTAAAAACCTGGCCGAACAAACGCGTGTAGCCGGCAAACCCGGCCAGGTTAAAACCATAAATCGCCACATAAGCCACCAGCAGCGCCACCACGCA
>JANMIH010000211.1:0-2022 GCA_031375685.1 Polaromonas sp.
CTTTTTCACCAAAGATGGCGACCAGTACATTGGCGCCAGTGACTTCTTTTTTGCCATTGCCAGTGGACTGCACATGCATGATGGCCCGCTGAATCACGCGCTGAAAACCCAGCGTCGGCTGGGTATCTACATCATCACTGCCAGCGACTTGCGGCGTGTTGTCCTTGATGAAGTTGCTCAACGCTTTGCGCAAATCATCCACATTGGCTGAACATGCGCGCAGCACTTCAGCGGCGCTGGGGTTATCAAGCAACGCCAGCAACAGGTGCTCGACGGTGATGAATTCGTGGCGCTGTTGACGAGCTTCGACAAAGGCCATGTGCAAGCTGACTTCTAGTTCCTGGGCAATCATTTCGGTATCCTTTTAGCTTGCTTCAAATTTAACTGACAACTCTCTGATTCGAATATTGGCGACTTTTTCAACAATTCAATAGCCTCATTCAAAAGGCTCACTGAGACACTGCAACGGATGACCGTGTTTGCGTGCGGCTTCGGTGACCTGGTCAACCTTGGTAGCAGCCACATCTTTTGAGAAAACACCGCAAACGCCTTTTCCGTCGAGGTGGATTTTGAGCATGATCTGCGTGGCTGTTTCACGGTCTTTGTTGAAAAACTCCTGAATCACCATGACAACAAACTCCATTGGCGTGTAGTCGTCGTTGAGCACCACCACCTGGTGCATCTGGGGAGGCTTGGTTTTTTGGGGTCTGCGCTCGAGCAGCACAGTACCGCCATCGTCGTTTTCAGGCTTGTAAGTCGGAACGCCAGGGTTCGCAGGAGTTTTCGGTGATTTGGTCGCCATAAATTTCATTCTAGCCATGGTGTCGGCTTTTTGCGATCGCGTGTCAAATAACCCAAGAAAAAACCGCCTCGGGATCACTCCCGGGCGGTCTGTGCAATTATCTGACTTGGGGTCTGATCACATGTTTTCAATCATGACCTGACCAAAACCAGAGCAACTTACCTGCGTTGCGCCTTCCATCAGGCGGGCGAAATCGTAAGTAACTTTCTTGGACGCAATTGATTTTTCCATCGAGCTGATGCTCAGGTCAGCCGCTTCAAACCAGCCCATGTGGCGCAGCATCATTTCCGCCGACAGAATCTCAGAACCCGGATTCACATAGTCTTTACCCGCATATTTTGGCGCTGTGCCGTGGGTGGCTTCAAAACAAGCCACCGTGTCAGACAAATTGGCACCCGGAGCAATACCAATGCCGCCAACCTGCGCTGCCAACGCGTCAGAGATGTAGTCCCCATTCAAATTGAGCGTGGCCACCACTGAATATTCAGCCGGGCGAAGCAAAATCTGCTGCAAAAACGCATCTGCAATCACGTCTTTGACAATGATTTCTTTACCAGTTTTTGGATTTTTGAACTTGCACCACGGGCCGCCATCGACCAGTTCGGCACCAAATTCTTTTTGTGCCAGTGCGTAAGCCCAGTCACGAAAGCCACCTTCTGTGTACTTCATGATGTTGCCCTTGTGAACGATCGTCACATTGGGCTTGTCATTGTCGATGGCGTACTGAATGGCTTTTCGCATCAGGCGCTCAGTGCCTTCGCTGGACACAGGCTTGATGCCAATACCCGACGTGTTGGGGAAACGAATTTTTTTGACGCCCATCTCATCCTGCAAGAACTTGATGAGTTTTTTGGCCTTGTCGCTGCCAGATTCAAACTCGATGCCCGCGTAAATGTCTTCAGAGTTTTCACGGAAGATCACCATGTTGGTTTTCTCGGGCTCCTTGACGGGCGACGGTACGCCGGCGAAGTATTGGATAGGGCGCAGGCAGACGTACAAGTCCAGCTCCTGGCGCAAAGCCACGTTCAGGCTGCGAATGCCGCCACCCACGGGTGTGGTCAGTGGGCCCTTGATAGACACTACATAGTCTTTGACCGCGTGCAGGGTTTCTTCGGGGAGCCAGACGTCCGGGCCGTAAATATGGGTGGATTTTTCACCCGCGTAAACCTCCATCCAGTGGATTTTCTTCTGGCCGCCATAGGCTTTCGCCACGGCAGCAT
>JANMIH010000216.1:0-11374 GCA_031375685.1 Polaromonas sp.
AAAGAAGAAACGCCCAACGGCTGGTTGGTGACAGGCTACCCGTGGTACGGTATTCAAACGCCAGAGCACAAAGCCTTTTTTCTGGCCTACAACGCCAAGTACAAAGACCATCCGCGCTTGGGCTCTGTGGTGTACCGCACGCAAGACCACCAGTCCACCATGGGTGCGTATGTGGGGCGTACCAAAAACGAAGGCGGCAAAGGCGTGATGGTGGACTACCGTTACATTGATGGCGCAAAAGTCCAGCCTAGCGATGCAGAGGTGAAAAAACTGCGCCCGGCGGATGCGCAAAACTGATCTTCCTGTGTTTGAACCAGGTCGCACCACATGAGTTTTTCGGGTCTTCTGGTTCAGCTGCTTAACGGCTTGGCGGGAGCGTCGTCGCTCTTTTTGGTGGCTGCGGGTTTGTCGCTGATTTTTGGCGTCACCCGCATCGTCAACTTTGCGCATGGCTCGTTTTTCATGGTCGGCATTTATGTCGCCTATTCGCTGGTGGCGAACTTGGGTGGGGTGATTGGCTTTTGGCCGTCGCTGCTGCTGGCGGCGCTGGCCGTTGGCGTGCTGGGTGCGCTGGTTGAGATACTGTTGCTGCGCCGCATTTACAAAGCGCCCGAGCTGTTTCAATTGCTCGCGACTTTTGCGCTGGGGCTGGTGATCAAGGACGCTGTGCTCTGGTTCTGGGGGCCTGAAGAATTGCTGGGGCCTCGCGCACCAGGACTCACGGGGTCGGTGATGATTCTTGGGCGGCTGTTTCCTGAATATGACCTGTTCCTCATCGTCGCTGGCCCGGTGGTGTTGGGCTTGCTGTGGCTGCTGTTGACCAAAACCCGCTTTGGCACGCTGGTACGCGCTGCCACGCAAGACCGTGAAATGGTCGGCGCGCTGGGCGTTAACCAGGCCTGGCTTTTTACCGCCGTGTTTGCATTGGGTGCCGTGCTTGCAGGCTTGGGTGGCGCACTGCAATTGCCACGAGAGCCTGCCAACCTGGACATGGACTTGAACATCATTGGCGCAGCCTTTGTGGTGGTGGTGGTTGGCGGTATGGGCTCGATTCCAGGCGCGTATGTTGCGGCACTTTTGATAGCGGAGTTAAAAGCAATTTGTATCTGGCTGGGGCTGGTTGAAATTGCAGGGGTTGCTGTGTCGTTTTCAAAGCTCACACTGGTGGTGGAGTTTGTGGTCATGGCCGTCGTGCTGGTGGCACGGCCATGGGGTTTGTTTGGCAGGCCGCAAACGCCGAGCAGGCATGCCGCCAAAGCCGAAGACCCTTTGACGCTGCCCAGCGCGTTCAGTCGCTATGCCACGTTTGCATTTATTGGCCTGCTGGTGCTGATGCCTTCGCTCACAGCCAGGTCCCCTTATTTGACGGTTCTGATGATTGACCTGATGGTGGCAGCGCTGTTTGCCGTGAGTCTTCACTTCATCATGGGGCCTGCTGGCATGCATTCTTTTGGGCATGCGGCTTACTTTGGCTTGGGTGCTTATGCCGCTGCCCTGTTTGTGCGCAAGATGAACATGCCGATGGAAGCTGCCTTGCTGTTTGCGCCGCTGGCAGCCGCTGCGGGTGCGTTTGTCTACGGCTGGTTTTGTGTGCGTCTGTCAGGTGTTTATCTGGCCATGCTCACGCTGGCGTTTGCGCAAATCACCTGGGCGATTGCGTTTCAGTGGGATGCGGTCACGGGCGGCAGTAATGGGTTAACAGGCGTGTGGCCTGCAGATTGGCTGGCTGACAAGCAAATCTACTATTACCTCACTTTGGCATTGGTGGGTGGCGGTGTCTTGACACTGCACCGGTTGTTGCATTCGCCGTTTGGTTACGCCATGCGCGCCTCGCGCGACTCGGTGTTGCGCGCCGATGCGATCGGCATCCATGTCAAACGCATCAGCTGGGTGGCGTTTGTCATCGCCGGGGCTTTTGCCGGGCTTGCAGGGGCGCTGTATGCTTTTTCAAAAGGCAGCATTTCACCTGAAACACTGCATGTCAGCCGCTCAATTGACGGCCTGGTCATGGTGTTGCTCGGTGGCATTCAAACCCTGGCCGGACCGATTGTGGGCGCCGTCACATTTACCTGGCTACACGACACGGTGGCGCGCAACACCGACTATTGGCGTGCCATGCTGGGCGCTATTATTTTGATGCTGGTTCTGCTTTTCCCGCAGGGTATTGCTGGCTTTTTCAAGCAGCAAGTTCAAAAATGGCGTGAGCGCAATGAAGTCTCGCATAAGGCGACAGCATGAGCCTGCTCAAAGTCACCAACCTGGGTAAATCCTTTGGCGGCGTGAAGGCTGTTGACGGCATCAGCTTTGATCTGGCTGCGGGTGAGCTGTTGGCCCTCATCGGCCCCAACGGGGCGGGCAAGTCCACCACCTTCAACATGGTCAATGGCCAGCTCCGGGCAGATGTCGGCTCGATCACGCTTGACGGGCAAGAGCTGCTGGGCATGACGCCACGGGAGATTTGGCGGCTTGGCGTGAGCCGGACGTTTCAGATTGCCGAAACTTTTTTGTCTTTGACCGTGGTTGAAAACGTGCAGATGGCTTTGCTGTCGCGCGACAAAAAGCTCTTTTCGTTTTTTGCGCGGGCAGCCAACTACAAACGCGATGAAGCGCTTGGACTGCTGGAGCAAGTGAGCATGAAACCCCAAGCCGACAGGCCGTGCAGCGTGCTGGCTTATGGTGACGTCAAGCGGGTAGAGCTGGCAATGGCCATGGCCAATGCGCCCAAAGTGCTGTTGATGGATGAGCCGACCGCAGGCACGGCCCCCAAAGAGCGCAATGACCTGATGGCACTGACCCAACAACTGGTCACTGAGCGCAACATGGCCGTGCTGTTTACCGAGCACAGCATGGACGTGGTGTTTGCCTATGCTGACCGCATGATTGTGCTGGCGCGTGGCCGTTTGATGGCAGGCGGCAAACCGCTGGAGATTCGTGACGACCCGAAAGTACAGGAAGTGTATTTTGGGACCGGTAAAACCTTTGAAAAGACTTCATCCGCTCTGGACGTGGCATGACGGCATCAAACGACGTACTGTTGGAGGCCAAAGGTCTGTGCGCCTGGTACGGGCCGGCGCAAATTTTGTTTGACGTGAACATCAGCGTCGGTCGCGGTGAGGTGGTGGCGCTGATGGGGCGCAATGGCGCGGGCAAGTCCACCACGCTCAAGGCATTGACGGGCATGTTGGACAAGCGGCGCGGCAGCGTGACATTCATGGGCAAAGACATATCCAACAGTGAGCCGCACCACGCGGGCCGCATGGGTCTGGGCTACGTGCCCGAAGACCGCCGAATCTTTACCGACCTGACGGTGATGGAAAACCTGGAAGTTGGCAGCCAAAGCCCACGCACTTGGCCTGATGGCACAGCCGCACCGGTATGGACGTCTGAAAAGTTGTTCAAGCTCTTCCCCAATCTGGGTGAAATGCCTGACCGCCTGGGTGGGCGGATGAGCGGTGGCGAGCAGCAAATGCTGACGGTTGCCCGCACCCTGATGGGCAACCCGTATCTGGTGCTGCTTGATGAACCGTCTGAAGGCGTCGCGCCCGTGATCGTTGAGCAGATGGTGCATACGATTCTGGAGCTCAAGTCCCAGGGTGTCAGCATTTTGCTGTGCGAGCAGAACATGCACTTTGCCGAGCTGGTGTCTGACCGGGCTTACGTGCTTGAAAAAGGCCAGATTTGCTACCAGGCGTCGATGGCAGAGCTGTCGGCTAACCAAGAAGTGCGCCCGGCTTATCTGGGGGTTTAACCTAAAAAAATCAGTTGGACGCGCCCGAGTATGCAAGTCGGGCTAAAGCCCGACCTACGCTCATGTCAGGGCAGCCGTAGGTCGGGTTTTAACCCGACATGAACGCTATGCACCCGACGTCGGGGCCTGAAAACCGCCCGCCCGATACGTTAGCACCAGCGTGTCCCGGTAGCCCTTTTCCCCTGCCGCATGGTCTGGAAAGATCGGCGTTGTTTCATGGATGACCCGCGCATCGTCCAGCAGCAGCGCCGTGAGCGGCTCACGCATCACAAAGCGTACGCCTTGCGGGCCGTTGGCGTCAAATACCCGGGTCTCGCCGCCCTTCACGCCGTGGCGCGCCACCAGCAGTACCACGACAAAGTTAACGCCATCGCGGTGCGCGCCTTCAGGCGTTGGGCGCCCCACACCGCCTGCGGTGTCAATGCGAAACTGATGGGCTTCTACAAACCACTTGTCAACCGCTTGCACCTGCGCAAACAGTTTGCCAAAACCTGCCAGTAAATCCGTCAACGCAGGGGCTTTCGCGACTCCAGCTTCAACAGGTTCAAACCAGCGCTCAAACCCGCCATGCAGCGCGTTGTAGTCGGTAGGCTGCCAATGCGCCCGATGCGGCGTTTGCGTCAGAGTGTTGGTGCCTACTTCCTGTACAAAGCAAGCGTGACGGCGCTGACGGTAACTGCCGCCATCTTTGAGGTGTGCGTCAGGCGGCAAGTTGTGCCACGCGGGGGGCAAGTCGCCCCAGCTCAGTGCCCAATCGCTGGGAAGTTTGAGGGTGTTCGTCAGGTCGGTGGGGGAGAGCAGGCTAAGGCCGTCCTGGCTAAGAGACTGGGCGGCGGGTTTGTGTGGCGCAACGATATTGAACATAGGCGTATTTTGCTTGAAGCGACATAGAATCCACCTATGCGCCTGTCACCTGAGCAAATCAACAACATCCGCTTACTGGCCAGCCAGCTTGCAGGCACATCAGCACGGGTGTGGCTGTTTGGTTCGCGCGTGAATGATGGCGCACGCGGCGGTGATGTTGACCTGATGTTGGAAGTGGACAGCCCGGTAGCAGAGCCCGCCCAGTTGTCTGCCACTATGGCCACCCGGGTTTCCAGAACCATGTTTGGACGCAAGGTTGATGTGCTTATCAAAGCGCCCAACTTGCTGCACTTGCCTATTCATGACGTAGCGTTGGCGCAAGGTGTGCGCTTATGACGAAAGCTGAACCCATCAAACTGCGGCTGGCGTTTTTGGCGCGTGTGACTGAAAAGGAATGCGGCCATCTGCTGGCGACTGACGGTCGTTTGTTCAGCACTGAATTCACCGCGCAAGAGGCCGTAAAAATTGCTGCCGACCCACTGCTGGCAGAGCGGCTCGACGCATTCGTTGCCCGGTTTGGGCGATTGCAAGACACCGTAGGCGACAAACTGCTGCCCACGCTTTTAGAGGCGCTGTTTGAGACCCCGGGCCCCGCGATTGACAATCTTGACAAGGCCGAACGCTTTGGTTTCATTGAGTCGGCTGACGACTGGATGCAAATGCGCCGCCTGCGCAACCAGATGGTGCATGAGTACATTGAAGACATGGCGGTTTTGTCAAGCGCGCTGCGCAGCGGCCATGCGTTTGTGCCCAAGCTGGTGAAGGCAGCACGCGCCTGTGTCGCTGAGGTTGAGCGCGTTTTGCGGATGTAAAGGCTTGAATCTTTATTTTCAACGGCGTTTGTAAGTCTGGCTTTGCAGGCTTCAAGCCAAGCCGCAGCTCAGGGCCGCGCTTACCAACAAGACTCAAGCTGCCATCAAGGAAAATAGATTCAACTGCACTTTTGACACCACTTTTTTGACGAGGGGTCATTCAAACCGGTCATACGCCTACAGGAATGAACGCAGAAACGTCGCACAATGAGTCTCAGCTTATGCCTTTTTAAAACACCTGAAAAGTACCTACCGTGCTCTACAAATTCAAATCCAAAAATGCAGGCGACGTGATCATGCTTGAGGCCAATGGCCGTACTGTGCTGGAGCTGATTGGAAAGGATGCCGGGCCAACGGGCATCGTTTTGGCAGCGCAAATGCCAGCGGTCATTGTGGCGCTTCAGGCTGCAATAGCGCTGGAAGAGTCAACCCAGCAGGAACTGGACGCTGAGGGTGAGCCTGTCAAGGGCGATGCCCCCGGCCTGCGCCAGCGAGCCATGCCGTTTATCGACATGCTCAAGCGCAATCACCAAGCGGGCACGGACGTCGTCTGGGGTGTCTGAGGCTTAATCTACCTTAGCCCCTGAAGCTTTGACAACTTGCGCCCACTTGACGTGCTCAGCATTGAAAAGCCGCCAGACCTTGCGGTGCAGCGGCTTTTTTCTTGCAGCAGACAGGGTCAGTCGGCGTACTGCTTGGCAGCGTCCACCACAACCTTGATTTTGGCAATCTCGCTTGCCACAAAGGCTTTGTGTGCGGCGGGCTCAACACGTTTGTCGGTCACAACCACTGCGCCCAGACCTTCCTGCTTTTTGATGAAGTCCGGGTCTTTCAGGGCTTTCTTCAGGCCTTCATTCAAAGCCGTCAGCACAGCGGGAGGCGTACCTTTGGGGGCATACAGGCCGTGCCAGATGGTCAGGTCGAACCCTTTCAATCCCATTTCTTGCAGGGTTGGATAGTCTTTGAGCAGCTTGTTGCCAGACAAAGGCTTGGCAGTGGTCACCGCAAAGGCTTTGACGCGGCCTGCTTCAATTTGACCCACCGTGTTGGTGGTCTGGTCACACATCAAATCAACCTGACCGCCTACCAATGCATTCATGGCGGGGGCTGTGCCGCCAAACGGAATGGTGGTCATGGCTTCTTTGGACTTGATGGCTGCTTGCCACATCAAGCCGCACAGGTGCGACGCTGAACCCAAGCCTGCGTGCGCAATGTTCAGCTTGCCGGCGTTGGCCTTGATGTAGTTTTCAAAATCGCGGTAAGTGTTGGCAGGCAACTGGGGCTTGCCGATCAGCGTCATCGGCACTTCATTGATCATGCCCAAAAACTCAAAGTCTTCCAGCGGCTTGTACGACAGTTTGCGGTACAGGGCAGGCGTGGCAGCCATGCCGATATGAAACAGCAACAGCGTGTAGCCATCAGGCGACGCTTTGGCTACTTTGGAAGCGCCAATGGTGCCGCCAGCGCCGTTGACGTTTTCGACCACAAAATTGGCGCCACCTCCCATGCTTTTACGCATGGCTTCGGCCAGGTCGCGGGCGACGCGGTCCGTTGGGCCGCCTGCTGCAAAGGGCACCACAAAAGTAACGGGCTTGGTACCGGGGAAGGCTTGCGCACTGGCCTGGGTGTGTGCAAACATGCTGGCAGCTGCAGCTGCAGCGGCCAGAACGAGTAAATGCTTCATGGGTTTCATGGGTGTCTCCAAATAATGAAATACAAGTTTAAGATTTTTAATGCCGTTGCATATCGCGGGAACTACGTAAGTAAAAACATAGCCCCCACGTTCGTTCGCCGCGTGTAACTCTCTGCCCCCCCGAGGGGGCTGTCTTGCTTGGAGCGGCCCAGCGCTGCGACTTCCCTTCAGGGCAAAGGGTTATTTGTAGCTGCGCGCGTCTTCAATCACCTTGCCATCGTTCGGCAGGCTGCCGGGTGCTAACAGCTCCACCGTGCCCCGCAGCTTGGTCACATCGCGGATGGCTTCGCTGATTTTGATGTCCAGACCCGTGACATGTGCCGCAGCTTCGGCCTGAAAATGCATCCGGTCATCGGCCATTTCACCGCTGACCACCAGCCGCGCCTTCAGCACTTCCGGAAAACGACTGGCAATCGTAGCCACCTGAGCGGGGTGGACAAACATACCGCGAATTTTCACCGTCTGGTCTGCCCGCCCCATCCAGCCTTTGATGCGGGTGTTGGTGCGGCCCGTGGGGCAATGACCGGGTAGCAAGGCTGACAAATCACCCGTACCAAAACGAATCAGCGGGTAGTCAGGATTCAGTGTTGTCACGACCAGCTCACCCACTTCGCCTTCGGCCACCGGGTCGCCCGTGCCAGGCCGCACGATTTCAACCATCACGCCTTCGTCAATGACCAGGCCTTCTCGCGCCTCGGTCTCGTACGCGATCAAACCCAAATCAGCCGTGGCGTAACTTTGATAAACCGCCATGCCGCGCGCGGTAAACCAGTCACGCAGGCTGGGCGGAAAAGCTTCGCCGCCAACCAGCCCCTTTTTCATGCTGCTGATATCGCTGCCCGTTTCCTCGGCTTTCTCCACCAGAATTCGCAAAAAACTCGGTGTGCCCGCATAGCCATCAGGTCGCAGTTCGGCAATCGCCTGCAATTGCTGCTCGGTTTGGCCCACACCTGCCGGGAACACGGTGCAACCCACAGCGTGCAAGCCCGATTCCATGATGAAAGCGCCCGGCGTCATGTGGTAGCTGAAAGAATTGTGTGCCAAATCACCGGCTCTAAAACCTGCCGCATACATGGCACGGCCTGCCCGCCAGTAGTCTTTGGCAACGCCTTCAGGCTCATAAATCGGGCCAGGCGATGCAAACAATCGAGGCATGTTGGGCCCACGCAGCACAGCGCTGAAACCGCCAAACAGATCGCCCGGACGCCCGGCTTTTTGCAAGTCGTGCAACTCGCTCTTGCGCGTGACAGGTAATTTGGCCAGCGCCGCACGGCTGGTGATGGAGCCAGCATCCACGCCTGCCAGCAGCTTGCTGAAAGCGGGGGTTGCTTTTTGTGCGTGAGCCACCAGTCCAGGCAGGCGGCTCATCAAAGCCGCTTCACGAGCAGTCGGTTCGCGAGTTTCGAGGTCGTCGAAAAATGAAGTCATGGTTGCCTCACTTTTGATCAGGCCAGCCACCGCTTGCGGCGCTTGTAGCTTTTCACGTCTTTAAAACTCTTGCGTTCACCACCGCCCATACCCAAGTAAAACTCTTTCACGTCTTCGTTGTTGGCCAGGTCGCTGGCCACACCGTCCATCACCACCCGGCCGCTTTCCATGATGTGGCCGTAGTCGGCGTAACGCAGAGCCATGTTGGTGTTTTGCTCGGCCAGCAAAAAGGTAACTTTTTCTTTTTGGTTCAGGTCTTTGACGATTTCAAAAACCTCTTCCACAATTTGCGGTGCCAGACCCATCGACGGCTCGTCCAGCAGCACCATGGTCGGGTTGGCCATCAGCGCCCGGCCAATCGCACACATTTGCTGCTCGCCGCCGGATGTGTAGGCCGCTTGCGAGGTACGGCGCGTCTTCAGGCGCGGAAAGTAGTTGTAAACCTTCTCCAGGTTGGCCGCAATTTGCGCCTTGCTTTTGACGGTGTAGGCGCCTACAGCCAAGTTTTCTTCAATCGTCAGGTGGGCAAAGCAGTGGCGGCCTTCCATCACCTGAACCACGCCGCGTTTGACCAGGTCAGACGGCGACAGGTTTTCAATTCGCTCGCCGCGCAGTTCAATCGAACCCTTGGTCACTTCACCGCGCTCGCCCCTGAGCAGATTTGAGATGGCGCGCAGTGTGGTGGTTTTGCCCGCACCGTTGCCACCCAAAATCGCCACAATCTTGCCGTCGGGCACATTCAATGAAACGCCTTTTAAAACCAGAATAACGTGGTTGTAAATGACCTCAATGCCATTGACGTTCAGAACTATTTTTTGTGCATCCATAAGTATTTAGCTTTCTCCAATTTTGAGCACTGCACGCAATGTTCAAAATTGGGCTGTCATTGCGGATGGCGTCCGCAATGACAGAGCTTCACATCAAGACTGGCAATCCGCTGGTGTGCGGCGTGCCAGTTTTTTCTCGGCAGCGTATTTGTCAGCCGAGTTTTTTACCAACGGCCTGATGACCTGCTCATCAGCCTGCAGCCAGTCCGATGCCCAAACAAACTTGGCACCATCCCAGGTATGAACGCGTGCCCAGGCAGAACCCATGTGGTCAGCGCAGCTGGTTGACACTGGACGCATCACGCCTTTGAAACCTTGCGCATCGAGCTTGGCCTGTGTCAGGTTCAGGTTTTCATACCCCCAGCGTGCTTGCTCGCCCGTCATGACCTTGCCCTTGCCGAAGCGTTCTTGTGCAGCGCGCACACCTTCAACGGCCAGCAATGCACCGACCACACCGCGCATGTACAGCACGCTGCCCACTTCTTCCTTCGGCCCGGTGCCGTTGCCCTTGGCGTGCAGTTCCTTCAGCACGTCCTGCACCACTTTGGCGTTAGGCTCTGCGCCGTGTTGCAGCGCCAGTGCGTTGTAGCCCTTGGCACCGTCGCCGATATCCTTGACATCGGGCTCAGCGCCGGCCCACCACACGCCGTACATCTTCTCGCGCGGGTAGCCGGTGGCCTGCGCCTCTTTCAGAGCGGTGCTGTTCATCACGCCCCAGCCCCACAGCAGCACATAGTCGGGTTTGTTCTGGCGGATCTGCAGCCAGGTCGCCTTCTGCTCGACGCCGGGGTGCGCCACTGGCAGCAGGCTCAGCTCGAAGCCGTGCATCTTGCTGCGCTCGGTCAGCAGTGCAATGGGTTCCTTGCCGAAACCGCTGTCGTGATAGACCAGCGCAATTTTCTTGCCCTTGAGCTTGTCCAGGCCGCCTTCTTTCTT
Source organism: Polaromonas sp. (assembly GCA_031375685.1). Lineage (GTDB taxonomy): Bacteria > Pseudomonadota > Gammaproteobacteria > Burkholderiales > Burkholderiaceae_C > Polaromonas. Next base: position 10,309 of record JANMIH010000216.1, read on the forward strand.
GCCCAGTTGCTGGATCAGGATATCGGCCGCCACCCAGTAGTGGCCGGCGATCGGGAAGTTCCACTTGAAGACCTGGCCGTCCTGCGACGCGCTGATGCCGTAGCCGATGGTCAGCATCGGAATCTTGTCGACAAAAGCCTTCTCGGTCAGCGCCAGCGTGATGCCGGTGGACAGCGGCTGGAACGAGGTGGCGCCGCCAAACTTGCCCTTCATGCGTTCGTAGCACTCGACACCCTTGTCGGTGGCGTAGCCGGTCTCGCACTCTTCGTACGCGATCTTCACGCCGTTGATGCCGCCGCGTGCGTTGACCAGCTTCAGGTAGTCGGAATAGCCGTTGGCAAAGGGCACGCCGTTGGGCGCGTAGGCGCCGGTGCGATAGACCAGCGCGGGGAAGAACTGCTCTTTCACTTCTTTCGATTGAGCCAGTGCCTCGGCCGCCAGGCCAACGGCGGCTGCAGCCAGCAGCGCGCCTGCAAACAGGGTCGATTTGAACTTCATGACGGTCTCCAGGGTGTTGAAGGAAAAGGCACTCTGCGGTGCGGTGACGGAACGGTGTGACTCAATGGGGGAAAGGCCAGAGGCGCAGCTTCTCTTTCGCGATCGACCACAACCGGGCCAGGCCGTGCGGTTCGACGATCAAAAAGAAGACGATCAAGGCGCCAAAAATCATGCTCGTCAAGTGAGCCGCTAACGCTGTATCGATGGGGATGCCAAACCAGTACGGCAGGTTGTCCAGGATGATGGGCAGCACGACGATGAAGGCCGCGCCGAAGAAGCTGCCCATGATCGAACCGAGGCCGCCAATGATCACCATGAAGAGCAGCTGGAAACTGCGGTCGATGGAAAACGCCGCCGACTCCCACGCCCCCAGGTGCACAAAGCCCCACAAGCCGCCAGCCACGCCGACGATGAAACTGCTGACAGCAAACGCAGTGAGCTTGGCATACACCGGGCGGATGCCGATGACGGCTGCGGCCACGTCCATGTCGCGGATGGCCATCCATTCGCGACCGATGTGGCCGCGCACCAGGTTCTTCGCCAGCAGCGCGAAGACGAGCACAAAACC
>JANMIH010000230.1:0-4887 GCA_031375685.1 Polaromonas sp.
GTCGGTCCGAACGGCTTTGAGGTAGACGTTCCAGCCGCGTGCCAATGGCTCGCTCCACAGCAGTGCTTTGTCCAGGTTGATGAACTCGCCGCCCCGGCGTTTCAAAATGGCTTGGACCAGGTCGTCGGGTTGCGGTTTGAGGGCAGGTGTCCAGTCGGGGATGCGCATGGTGCTTGCTTTGAGGGATTTAAAACCATAGCGTAGCGCGATAATCAGGCCATGAAAGTGAAATTTACAAAAATGCAGGGTGCAGGCAACGACTTTGTGGTGCTGGACGAAACGCGCGGCCTGCTGAATCTGTCTGCCGCACAGTACCGGTTTTTGGCCGACCGCCACTTTGGCGTGGGTGCCGACCAGATTTTGTCGGTTCGACCCGCACCTTCTGCCGATGTTGATTTTGAATACGTGATTCACAACGCCGATGGCGGCGAGGTGGAGCAGTGCGGCAATGGCTCGCGTTGCTTTTTGCAGTTTGTGCGCAGCCAGGGGCTCACGACCAAAACCAGCGTGAAAGTCAAAACCTTAAGCGGGGTGATCGAGCCCAGCCTGCAGCCCGATGGGCGCGTCAAGGTTGACATGGGCGCGCCTGTTTTTGACCTGTTGCAAGTCCCGTTCGATTCGGCCGATTTGATGCCAAAAGTCGTCAATTCCTGGTCGATTTGGCCATTAAATATGCCTTCAGACCAATCAATACGGGCGCAAGCAGCTCCTGTATTGGTAGCGGTTTTGTCGATGGGCAACCCCCATGCCGTGCAGATGGTGGAAGATGTCGATGTTGCGCCAGTGGCTCAAATGGGCCCGCTGATTGAAAACCACCCGCGTTTTGCCAGCCGCGTCAACGCCGGTTTCATGCAGGTCGTCAGCCGCAGCAGCATCCGCCTTCGGGTGTACGAGCGCGGTGCAGGCGAGACGCTGGCTTGCGGCACCGGTGCCTGCGCGGCTGTGGTGGCTGGCATCAGGCTAGGGCTGCTTGATACCCGAGTAGAGGTCGTCACCCTTGGCGGCACATTGACGATTGAGTGGTCAGGCGAGCTGACTGCGCCCGTGATGATGACCGGGCCAGCGACCACTGTTTTTGCGTCAAGCATTGAAATTCCAGAAACTATTCAGTCAACAAAAATTGACTCACAATCCCACCATGAACCCAACTGATCACACCCACAATCACCCCATCACTGAAGACGACATCGCCAGCTTTTTGGCGAACACGCCAGACTTTTTTGAACGCCATGCCGAGCTGCTGGCCACAGTGGAGTTGTCCAGCGGCCACGGTGGGCGTGCGGTGAGTTTGCAAGAGCGCCAGGCGGGCTTGCTGCGTGACAAGATCAAAACACTGGAGGCCAGAGTCGTTGACATGATTCGCCACGGCAATGAAAACGTGCTGATTGCCGACAAGCTGCAGCGCTGTACCCGCAATTTGCTTCTGACGGCTCATGCGCGTGACTTGCCTGAAACCATTGTCCGGGAGCTCAAAGGCCAGTTTGCCATTCCGCAAGCGGCCATCAAGGTCTGGCGGGTCAACGGTATATTTTCAGGTGAGTCTTTTTGCTCCGATGTCAGCAGTGACACGCAGGCTTTTGCGTCTTCCCTTGGTGCGCCGTATTGCGGTGTCAATTCAGGCTTTGAGGCGGCCAATTGGTTGCCAGACCCGGCCATGGCCATGTCGATAGCCCTGATTCCCCTGCGGGCTGAGCCGTCGCAAGAAGCGTTCGGCATGTTGGTTTTGTCATCCACCGATGCGCAGCGCTTTCATGCCGATATGGGGACGGACTTTTTGTCCCAAATTGGCGACCTGGCAGGTGCAGCCCTGTCGCGGCTGTTGCCGCAAGCCACCAGCGAGTAACACGCCATGCCAGCCAGCGCGGCAATGGATTCAGAGCCTGCTTTTGAATTTGACCCGCTGGCGTTGCGCTACCTGGAACACGTCAGGGTTGAAAAGCGTCTGGCTCAGCGCACCGTCGAGCTGTATGCTGCTGATTTGCAAAAGCTGCAGCACAACGCCCAAGCTGCACATGTGACCTTGATCGACGTCAACAACACCCACATGCGTCGCTGGGTCGCGCAAATGCACAGCACAGGCCGCAGCCCGCGTGGCATAGCGCTGATCTTGTCGGGCTGGCGTGGCTTTTACACCTGGCTGGGGCGTGAGGGACGGGTGGCCAGCAACCCGGTGCAGGGTGTGCGCGCCCCCAAAGTGCCCAAGCCGCTGCCCAAGGCGCTGGGGGTTGAAGAGGCCGTGCAACTGGCCAGTTTTGTAGCGGAAGACGACAACCCCATCCGCGACGCGCGTGACCACTGCATCACCGAGCTGTTGTATGGTTGCGGCCTGCGCATTGGCGAGTTGGTGGGGCTGGACGTGCAGGCCAGTGCCAAAGCCCTGGGTTGGATTGACCTGGATGCCGCCGAGGCACATGTGCTGGGCAAGGGCCACAAAAAACGCAGTGTACCGGTGGGTAGCAAGGCGATGGAGGCCCTGGCGCAGTGGATCAGCCTGCGCGCGCAATGGGCTACCCAAGATGCGGCGCTCTTTATTAACACGCGCGGTGGCCGGCTCACGCCGCAGCACATCCGGGTGCGGCTCAAGCAGCGCTCGCTCAAAGCTGGTTTGGCCTCGCCCGTGCATCCGCACATGCTGCGCCATTCATTTGCCAGCCATGTGCTGCAGTCCAGCAGTGATTTGCGGGCGGTGCAAGAGCTGCTGGGCCATGCCAACATCACCACCACACAGGTGTACACACGGCTTGATTTTCAGCACCTGGCCAAGGCCTACGACGCGGCGCATCCGCGGGCAGGCAAAACCGCAAAACCTGGGTCTTAGTGACTGACCTCAGCTTTTGGCGCTGGTCGTCGTTGCAGTGGGCGCGAAAGTATCTGTCAGCATAAAGACGGCGCGCTTGTCTGCGCTGCTGGCAGCAGCGGCCAGCCGCTCCTCCAGCCGGGTCAGCAGGCTTTGGGCGTGCGTGCTTTGGTGCGGCACCAGTGCATAAGCCACCCGTACCTGAGCTGTACAGTCAATGTGCAAACCCTTGTAGAGCATGAGGCAGCGCGCCACAATGCGCGGGCCCAGTGCGCCTGCTTCTTCCGCGTCAAAAGGCCCTTCAACCAGCATGCCAAAGCGCCGCTCTGACAGGCGTGCGGCGCTGTCGATTTCGCGCGCCGTGGACAGCAGCCGTTCGGCCACCCGCAGTGGCAGTTCATCAGCGGTTTTGCGGCCAAAATCGCGTTCGATCTGCTCGCTGTTGACGATGTCGATCAGCATCACCGCGCTTTGCTGCCTGAGCCGCTCGGAGCGCGCCATCATGCGCATCAGACGCTCGGCAAAGACATGGCCGTTGATCAGCCCGGTCGCCGGATCCACTCGGTCCAGCCCCAAAATGCGGCGCTTGTTTTCGCGGTGTTGCTGGCTGCGCAGCATCAGGACCACCATCAATACCGGCAGCTCAATGGCCGCACCGATCTGTAAAGCGTGTTTGGTGAGAAAAGCAACAGGCAGCCAGCCCATGTTGCGCGCTGAAATACAGGCGGCTGCCAGCGCGACGGGCACATAACCGACCAGGATCCACAGCGCAAACCGGTCGCCACGCTGCCAGGCCCACACCAATGTGGCAAACCCCAACAGCTGCGGCAAAAACACATAAGACATCAGCACCCGCATGCGTACATCGATTGGCACCAGGGCCACCGCCACCGCCGTCAGCAAACCAAGCAAGGCAATGCCGATGTGCAAACGCTGCAGCCTCGCCGAGCGTTCTGGCAAAGACACGGCTACCGACACAAACATCAGCATCGCCGTTAATTGCAGCGTGGGCAGCACCGACGTTGACACATCATTCGAGGCAGGCGCGTGGGGCCACAGATGCAGCCCGGCAATGCCTGTCGTGCTGGCTTGCGTGAGCCCCATCAACGTGGCGGCGACGGCGTAAAAGGCATAGGCCGGGTCTCGCAGGGACACCGCACTGAGCACAGACACCACCACCGCCAGCCCGACCAGCCCAAAAAAGATGCCCAAAATCAGCGATGTCCGCTGCTCTGAATAGTTGAGGTAACTTTCACTGATGAACCGCAAAGGCACGCCAAAGCTGTGACCGTTTTCAAGCCGCAGCAAATAGTTGCTGGGTGCCTCGGCTGACACGGCAATGGGCAACAGTGGGTGGCGGTGCGGTACCGGCCATTTGCTGACTGCCACCAAGTCGCCAGACTTTTGCTCGTCCCATTGGCCGGCAGAGTCCAGCGTGAAAAGGGATGCGCGATTGATCGACGGGTAGGGCACTTCCAGATACCAGCGCTCAGCATCGGGGGCGGGTGGCACCGAAAAGCGGATCCAAAGCGCCTGCCCGATGGTGATCGGGTAAATGGGTTTCGACTCGGTGGGCTGCCATGAGCCGTGACTGGAAGCCGCCACCTGTGCAGCGCTCAATTGGCCACTGGTATAAATCCAGTAGTCACCCCAGTCTTTGAGTGCCACGGGTTGCTGTTTCGCATCCAGATCAAGAACGGTACGCGACCAGGCAGGGCCGACAGACATGCCAGCGGCCGTCAGCAGCACCGCCGCCGCCAGCAAAACGAGATTGCGCAGAAGGTTTGATGTCAGGGAGCGGGCGGCAGACAAGGGCATACCCCAGCATTGTCGCAAACTTTCAAGCCATCCCTGCGCGCTGCAAACGCCTGCCAGTCAGGTCAGGCGTGCTCTGATTTTCAGAGCACAAAAACCGCGCGCTTGTCATCGCTGCTGGCTGCCGCAGCCAAACGGCTTTCGAGCCGCGACAGCAGGCTTTGCGCCCCGTTGCCCTGGTAAGGGACCAGCGCATAAGCCACACGGACTTGCGCCACACACTCGTCAAGCAGGCCTTTGTAGGGCATCAGGGCGCGCGCTACAACCCGCGGGCC
>JANMIH010000220.1:0-2194 GCA_031375685.1 Polaromonas sp.
CGTCATGACTGCTCAACACAAGCAACTTGACCCCCTGATTTCAGAATTCGCCACCCAGGCAGACGCTGACAGCTACGACGTGTGGTTTCGCGCCAAGGTGCAAGAGGCACTTGACAGCAAGAAACCACGTATTCCGCACGACAAGGTGATGGCTGAAATGCGCAGCATCATTGCAGATGCGGAGCTGCGTGGACTTAAATTAAGCCAGCCAGCGTGATGCTGGAAATAGTTTGGACTGACGAAGCACGTCATGACTTGCGTAACCTGATTGATTACGTTTCTGCGCGGAATCCACCAGCAGCGAAGCGCATTCTCGCGCTGCTTGAAGCTGCAATAACCCCAGCCGTAGAGCACCCCTATCTTTTCAGACCCGGCAGGCAACCAGGTACACGTGAAATTGTTGTTCACCCCAACTATATTTTGATTTATGAGGTCTGCGACGGCTTGTTGAATGTGGTGCGCGTGCTTCATGCGCGTCAAAAATATCCATGAAATCTTTATGAATGCAGTGATCACCGCCACCGACAACGCACTGCGCACCCTGTTTGCCAAACCCCGCGCCAGCAGGCCCTGCCCCACCGTTGCCGGGGACGCCACCGCCCTGTCAGCGCCTGACAAGGCTTTGGCGGGCGCGCTGATGCGCGTTAACCACGTTGGTGAGGTGTGCGCCCAGGCGCTGTATGCGGCGCAGGCGCTGAGCACGCAAGACCCGGCGCTGCGACAGCAGTTCAAAGACGCCAGCGCGGAAGAAGGCGACCACTTGGCTTGGACTGCTCAAAGGCTGGATGAACTGGGTGCGCGGCCTTCGCTTTTAAACCCGCTTTGGTACGCCGGGGCTTTTGGGTTGGGGCTGCTGGCCGGGCGGCTGGGCGACAAGGTGAGTTTGGGCTTTTTGGTGGAGACTGAACGCCAGGTAGAGGCGCATTTGGCTGGCCACATGCAAAGCCTGCCGCACGGCGACCACGAGTCCCGCGCCATCGTGGCGCAAATGAAAGACGATGAAGCGCGCCACGCGCTGGAAGCGTCAGCCTCGGGCGCTATTGAATTGCCAGCACCCATAAAAGCGCTAATGGGCGCGGCGGCTAAGGTGATGACGACTGTGGCGCACCGGATTTGACGGGTTCAGTGAGACAGCACTTTGGCCAAAACGGCTGCAATGCCAGCTATGACGAAACCAAGCATCCACTTGATCTGAGTGATTTCGGTTTTGAGAACTGCCAAATCAATTCTCAGCGGTGCGAGTGCTGAGTCGAGGTCTTTTTTTGTGACAAGCTCGTCCTGTGCTTCAGCAATGACCCGCACAACAGTTTCGGCTTGGTCAGCGGAAAACCCGGCTGTCTTTAGTTTGTCTGACAGTTTTAATGAATCAAAAGTTATTGTGCTCATGGCCGTAATTTACCTCAAATGTCCAAAACCTCAAAACTGGTCGTGATCTCGGCCGTTTTGCCCAGCATGATGGTGGCTGAGCAGTATTTGTCGTGGCTCATGGCAATCGCGCGCTCCACTGCGCTGGCCGCTAAGCCCTTGCCCGAAACGGTGAAATGCATGTGGATTTTGGTGAAGACTTTGGGGTCCACCGGGGCGCGTTCTGACGTCAGTTTGACGCTGCAGCCCCGCACATCGTGCCTGCCGCGCTTTAATATCAACACCACGTCATAGGCGGTACAGCCGCCTGTGCCAGCCAGCACGGTTTCCATGGGGCGGGGTGCCAGGTTGGCGCCACCGTTTTCGGGCTTGGCTTCGTCGGGCGCGCCGTCCATCACCAGGGTATGGCCGCTGCCGGTTTCGGCCACAAAGGTCATGCCGGACTTTGAGGCTGTTGTGGCTGACAAGCCTGTCCAATTAACGGTGCATTCCATCAACGATTTCCTTTATGCGGGTTTCATGCAAGTTTTATGCAAAATATTTATAGCTAAAACAGATTCAGACGTCTAATTTGCGCGACAGGGTATTGTGCAGTGCAGCATTGCGGCGCTATACTTAATTTATCGCATCAAAACCGATTGTATTTTGACGAATCATTTGATGCACTGGTTGTCTCCTCCATCTTCTCAAAGGATGGATTTACAGGCCCAAACCGCAAGGTTTGGGCCTTTTTTCTTGTCCGCAATGATCACATTTATGATCAAAGGCCATGAAAAAAGACCTCAGCCCCTCAGACTACCTGAAAAAAATCCTCACCGCCCGCGTGTAC
>JANMIH010000309.1:0-4069 GCA_031375685.1 Polaromonas sp.
AGGACCTCGAAACGCTCTAAGCCCAAAATGACGAGTCTCGTCCACCGCGTCAAACATGTGTCTTCCACGGTTGAAACGAGAATATGCAGTAAAGGTCACTATAACGGCTCCCGCCCGTGATTCCAGCAACGACGATGATACAAAGTTCCTGACATTTGCAAACTCAAGGTTAGTTCAGGGTGTATCTTTTTGATGTCAGACAAAAACGTCAATAGCCAATATATCTTTTGCGTTCATGTCTGACCTAAGCCTGAAACCTGTCAAACCCAAACAGCGCAGCCACCACCAGCATGGCTGCCACTGGCCCGGCCAGTGGGTAGACGATAAACACCAACAGGGGTGCCACCATCAGCAAATGGCGCAAGCCCCAGCTGTACAGCAGCCCTGCGCGACGCAGGTAGGCAACAGCGGTCGGCCCCCATTGCCTGCGCTCGACAGAGTCCACCGGCATCGACAAGACAAACCCGGCGTGGTTGTAGTAGCGGACCGCCATCGCCGAGCAAACCAGCGACGCAAACAGCACACCCATCAGCACCAGTTCTATGACCAGACGGGCGGTGAAATGACTGGCCGGGTTGTCGAATGTACCGATTGAAGAGGTGATGGACGGTGCCAGCAGCGTGGCTGAACCAATCAAGCCCAGCGCCGCCGTCGATGCTGTCATGGTGGCAGACATCAGCGAGTTGCGCAGTGTTTGCACAGCCAGAATTTCAGATCCCGGCTGCTTTGACAAGGCAGCAAACCATTCCTCCCGCAAGTTGGCGTGTGCTGCCCTGGCCAGCGTTGCGGGGCTGCGGCGCTGTTTCCACAACAAGACAAGCTCGTACGCAACCAGCATCCCTACTGTGATGCCCGCCGCCACCCAGGCCGTGATGCTTGTCATGTCGTGAGCCTCATGCAACTTTTGCTGTAGCCGTGCTTGTGCGCTTTTCAAGCCATGAAAAAACCACCATGCCCACCAGCATGGCCGCCACAAATACTAGCGCTTTGGCCTCGACCATGCCCAGTGCTACCAAGCCAGGACCGGGGCAGAAACCGGCGACTCCCCAGCCTGCACCAAACAGGGCGCTGCCCGTCAGCAGGCGACTGTCAATGGCGGATGCCGTGGGCAGTTTCATTTCTGCGCCAATAAAAGAGAGTGTCCGTCGCTTGGCAATTAAAAAAGCAAAAAATCCGACCAGAATGGCTCCGCCCATGACAAAGGCGAGCGACGGATCCCACGCGCCAGCAAGATCCAAAAAGCCGAGCACCTTGGCCGGGTTGGCCATGCCAGAGACGATCAGCCCCAGGCCAAACACCAGACACGATAACAATGCAGACAGTGCAAACATGTTGATGTCCTTTAAAAATTAAAAACGTGGCGCAGCACAAACACGGTGGCAAAGCCTGCACCCATAAAGGTTGCGGTGGCGGCCAATGACCGCAACGACAACCGCGACAAGCCGCACACGCCGTGGCCGCTGGTACAGCCCGCACCGTAACGCGTGCCTACGCCCACCAGCAGCCCGGCCACCACCAGCGCGGCATAGTCCGCATCAATTTGCACGGGTGGCAGCGCCTGGAAAAGGGAATAGACCAGCGGCGCAATCACAATGCCGCCTATAAAAGCCACCCGCCACAGCACGTCACCCCGCAGCGGGGTCAGCAGGCCACCGAGTACGCCGCTGATGCCTGCAATGCGGCCATTGAGCAGAACAAACATGGCGGCAGCCAAGCCAATCAGCATGCCGCCCAGCAGTGACGACCACGGGGTAAATGCATTCCAGTCAATAGACATCAGTTTTCTCCTTCAGGGCAATACAGACGGTGCAGCAGCACCAGGATTTCGAGCGTGCGGGGGTCAGCCACGCTGTAGTAAATATTTTTGCCATCGCGGCGGGTGCTGACAACGCCTTCATTGCGCAACACACCAAGCTGCTGCGACAGGGTGGGCTGGGCGATGCCCAGTTCTGCTTGCAGCTCACCCACGCAATGCTCGCCTTGCGAGAGCTGGCACAGCAGCATCAGCCGGTCCTCGTTGGCCAGTATTTTTAAAACGCCAACCGCCTGCGCAGCACCGCTGCGCAGCAGTTGGGGATCAATAACGGGGTGAGATGCGTGCATAAGAGTAGATTTGGAAAGCTGGTAAAAAATCGATTGACATTAATATATCAAACAATATAATATAAGTCAACATATTTATAGTTTATGAACTCAATCAAGGTGCATCTTCATATGAACAACCGCTTTTCAACTCAGGCTTTTTTTGATCCCGCCACCTGGACGGTGACTTATGTGGTGTCCAGCACCGCCACACGCCATGCCGCCATCATTGACCCTGTGCTGGACTACGACTTCAAATCCGGGCAAACCAGCACGACATCGGCAGATCAAATCCTGGCTTACCTCAAGGCGAAAGACTTGAAGGTTGAGTGGATTCTTGAAACCCACGCCCATGCTGACCACTTGTCAGGCGCGCATTACCTCAAAGAGCAGGTGGGTGGGCGCATCGCGATTGGTGAAAACATCCGCGCCGTGCAGTCCACCTTCAAGGCTGTGTTTAACCTGGATGCCGACTTTCCAACCGACGGCAGGCAGTTTGACCATTTGTTCAAAGATGGAGAAGTCTTCAAAATTGGCGACATCGAGGCTGTCGCGATGCTGGTACCAGGCCACACCCCGGCAGACATGGCATACCGGATGGAAGATGCCATATTTGTGGGGGACACCCTGTTTATGCCCGATGTGGGCACGGCGCGAGCAGACTTCCCGGGCGGTGATGCGCATGTGCTGTACCGCTCCATTCAAAAAGTGCTGGCTTTGCCACCTGAGACCCAAATATTTGTCTGCCACGACTACCCGCCGCCGTCTCGCGCGGCGCAATGGCAAACCACGGTGGCTGAGCAACGCGCCAAAAACATTCACGTTCATGATGGCGTGACCCAGGCGCAGTTTGTAGCCATGCGCGCTGCGCGTGACGCAACGCTGGAGATGCCAACGCTGATCATTCCCTCCATTCAAATCAATGTACGTGCCGGCGACATGCCTGCGCCTGAAGCCAATGGCATTCGCTACCTGAAAGTGCCACTGAATGCTTTGGGCCGCAAAGCGCAGTAATTTGGTCATTCGACTGGTTTTTTAGTCGTTTTCAGGCGTGTTTTAGTGCTGCAGACCAATCAATATATGCGTAATCAGCTCCTGAATTAATAGTATTTAGAGGTAGGCGAAGTTGTTTAGAACGGGATCAATTCATGTCTTGCAGAGGCTGACCAACATGCTTGGCATGCCCTGGATGCATCTGCAATGTGAGTTGCCGTACAGACCTTAAAGCGCGTGGGTGCCAACATCCCAGCGTTGCATGCAAGCAGACAACCAATCACAAGAAATAAGGTACTCAAATGGAAGCTAAGACTCTGAGCCTGTTGCACCAGCCAACCCGGCATCTGTTCTTTACCGGCAAAGGAGGGGTTGGCAAAACGTCGCTGTCGACTGCCACTGCCTTGAATCTGGCGGACAGCGGCAAAAAGGTGCTGCTGGTCAGCACTGATTCAGCCTCGAACCTGGACGAAATGCTGGGCATTGAACTGCGCAACATCCCCACGCTCGTTCCCGGCGCACCCGGCCTGTCGGTGCTCAACATCGACCCCGACACGGCAGCAGAGGCATATCGGCAGCGCGTGCTGGCGCAGATGGGCACCGGCGTCAGCGAAGCCGAACTGTCGACGGTGCGCGAGCAATTGTCTGGCTCATGCACTACCGAGATCGCTTCTTTTGACGAATTCGCCAGCCTGCTGTCTGGCGACGCTGAACATTACGACCACATCGTTTTTGACACCGCACCGACTGGGCATACCCTGCGCCTGCTGAGCCTGCCCAAAGCGTGGAGCGGGTTTCTGGCGGGCAATGACCGGGGCGCGTCCTGCCTGGGGCCTCACTCTGGGCTGAAGATGCAGGACGAGCGCTTCAAGGCTGCGCTGGATGCCTTGGGCGACCCCGCCAAAACCACCGTGGTTCTGGTGACCCGGCCAGACAAGGGCGCGATTGCCGAGGCCGCGCGCACGTCTGAAGAACTGCGCATGCTGGGCCTGAA
>JANMIH010000231.1:0-2150 GCA_031375685.1 Polaromonas sp.
GTTGAAGTCTGTGCCAAATTTCCACAAGTCAGCGCCCACTGTAGCCGCGTGGTCTGTCACGCTCTGTGGCGGCACCGGGTCGCTCACCACCACTGGTTTGCCAGGCCGCATGATGCCGGCTTTTTCAAACCCGATCAGCTCGCGCGTGTTGCCCAGCAGTTCCATGTGGTCCAGGTCAACGCTGGTGATGATGGCGCAGTCGCTGTCAAAAATATTCACCGCATCCAGCCGCCCGCCCAGACCGACTTCCAGAATCACCACATCAAGCCTGGCGTCGATCAGCAGCTGCATGATGGCCAAGGTGGTGAATTCAAAATAAGTCAGCGATATTTCAGAGTCTTTCAAGCCTCTAGCCTTTTCAACACGGGCGCAAGCAGCTACTAAATCAGTAGCGTTGACAATGTCCCCCCGCACCCTGCAACGCTCTTCAAAGTCCACCAGATGCGGCGATGTGTAAACCCCGGTACGGTAGCCTGCCTCCATCAAAATAGCTTCCAGCATGGCGCACGTTGAGCCCTTGCCGTTGGTACCCGCCACGGTGATGACGGGGCAGTCAAACTTGAGCCCCATGCGGTCGGCCACGGTTTTGACCCGCGCCAGACCCATGTCAATGGCTTTGGGGTGGAGACGCTCGGCGTAAGCCAGCCAGTCGGCCAGCGTGTTGTCAGTTGTGGGTGAAGAGTGCATATGGGGCATGATTGTCACCGCAGACGGGTGACATCGGTGGCTCTCAGGGTACTATTAATTTAATAGCTGCTTACGCGTGTATTCGCTGGGTTAAAGGCTAATTTGGCATTAATTTTGAGCTCTTTTTAGCTATTTTGTGACAAAATCAGGCTCAAGTCTACGTCTATGTTCACGCCCACTGCAGCTCACCGCTCATTCCCAAAGCAAGGCGCAAGCCGGTTGCAAAACCCCGCAACTGCCGCCTGCCCCTGCAACAGTGATAAAACTTACGGTGAATGCTGCGGTTTGTATCACGCAGGCTGGCAAGCCACACCTTGCTTGCATGCACCCACACCCGTGGCCCTCATGCGCTCGCGCTACAGCGCCTACGCTCTGAAGTTGGCCGACTACCTGCTGGGTACCTGGCACGGCAGCACAGCCCCCGGCGAAATAGACTTTCCGCCCACCAAATGGCTGGGTCTTGAGATCAAAAATGCCGAGACCCGAGGCGACGCTGGCGTAGTTGAATTTATAGCCCGCTACCGCGACAGCACAGGCCGCGCTGGCCGCCTGCACGAGGTTAGCCACTTCGTATCAGATGGCGCAGGCGTCGATGCCCGCTGGCTTTATATCGATGGGCAGGTTGACGAGACCCAATCCCCCAGCCAGGGCACAACATGAACCCGCGCGTGCTGGCCGATGCGGTACTGGTCTTGCACTCGCTGTTCATCGCCTTCGCCGTCTTCGGCGGCCTGCCCACTTACAAAAAAGGCCAGTGGAGAAAACCGCTGCTCACTCTCCATCTGGCCTGCGCAGCCTGGGCACGGGGCTCTTTTGTTGGTCAATGTTTAGTCATGAGCCGTTTCAGATGCGTATTGCGGCTAACTCGACCGACATGCGATGTCTCCTCCAAATGGATGATGGAGCGTTTGTGATAAACCTCGTAATATCTGTTGTCCCTTTTATAGTCTGCGTGTTTGCAAACCGGGGCGAAAAATAAATCGTAAGGTGTTTGGCTTTGCGACTTTTACCTTGAAGAAATATCTAGATTTTTTAGTCACTATTTAAAGACAAGTTATTTCCATGAAATTGTTCATTTCTATTGTTTTGGTCGCCATAGCGTTTTGCTGGATAAGTTGGTACCTAGCTCCCGAATGTTCATCTTGTAAAAGCAAGTTAGGCAAACGTTGGAAATTCCAAAGAATTGACGGTGGTCCGGACTTGAGATATCACAATAATCAGGAACTTTGTAAAGCATGTGGTGTTGCTTGGAATCCAAACAATACGACGCAGGCAGTAACACACGTATCTTCGACTGTCGAAAAAGTTATAAGTTGTCATTACCCTGAATCCGTGAGCCGATAGCCCACCCGCCCGATATTCATTTGAATTTCTCGTTGAAATCCAATTTCGTTTCAAATTTTGTCTGTCGCCATGCATCGAGTTCCTCAAACCACACGATGCGTGCACCGTCGCACACAGTT
>JANMIH010000342.1:0-6915 GCA_031375685.1 Polaromonas sp.
GCTGGGCAACCGCTGGTCGCAGCCGCGGTGGTGCTGGCTAACGAGGCGCTGCAAAACCCTACAGACAAAGCAGCTGATGCGAAGAGGGATTTGAGGAAAAAAGAGCGCATGATGGTCTCGATGTATGAAAAGCAAGCGAAATATGCCGCTGCCAACATGATTTATACGTTGGATTGAAAAGCGCAGATTGAAGGCTGCAGGCTTGTAATACCCCTTTGTGGGGTTATTTGTCACATAACCCGCCTAAAATTGTGACAGCATCCAAGGCGGCATGTTCTGCGTAATACACCCAGATGCGACAGACAGTACGAAGGAATTCATATGCTTTATCCTGAATTGTTCAAACAGCTTGAATCCGTCCGCTGGGACATGGACAAGGACATCCCTTGGGACAGCTTTGATGCGTCCCAGCTGACCGACGAGCAGGCACAAACCATCAAGATGAATGCCATCACAGAATGGTCGGCTCTGCCGGCCACTGAAATGTTTTTGCGCGACAACAAAGACGACAGCGATTTTTCAGCCTTCATGTCGATCTGGTTTTTTGAAGAGCAAAAGCACTCGCTGGTTCTGATGGAATACCTCAAGCGCTTCAGGCCAGACCTGGCGCCGACTGAAAAGGAACTGCATGAGGTTCGATTTGAGTTTGAACCCGCACCACCGCTTGAGACGCTGATGCTTCATTTTTGCGGTGAGATTCGTTTGAACCACTGGTATCGCCGCGCCAGCGAATGGCACACCGAACCAGTCATTAAAAAAATCTACACCCAATTGAGCCAGGACGAAGCCCGCCACGGTGGTGCTTACCTGCGTTACATGAAACGAGCCATCAACAACGCTGGAAATGATGCGCGCGCCGCATTTACCAAAGTTGGTGTGCTGATGGCCAGCGCCCGCCGCACAGCGCAGGCACTGCACCCCACCAATTTGCATGTGAATAAAAACCTGTTCCCGCGTGACACCATTCAATCGCGCCTGCCGAACCCGGACTGGCTGGAGCACTGGCTGGACAAGCAAATCAACTTTGACTCGGTCTGGGAGGGCAAAGTGGTCGAACGCATTTTGCACAACATGAGCCTGTTGATGAACCAGAGCTTTAAGACGGTGCAGGAGCTCAACCGTTATCGCAAAGAACTGGGTCGCGAGATAGCAGACGCTATCGCCCTTGCCCCGGCGGCACCAGACATAACAACCAAACCCGTGTGATCACAACTGGTTTTTTATCCAAGCTGGCTTCGCGCGAGGAAGCGCTGGCCAGGGTTGCGGCATTGCCCCGACCGGTGGTTTTTACCAACGGTGTGTTCGATGTCCTGCACAAAGGTCACGTGACTTATCTCGAGCAGGCACGCGCGCTGGGCGGTAGTCTGGTGGTGGCGCTCAACACCGACGCATCAAGCAGACGTTTGGGCAAAGGCGCCGACAGGCCGTTGAACAAAGAGCTGGATCGGGCCGTTGTGCTGGCGGCACTGGAATCCGTCAGCCTGGTCACGTGGTTTGACGAAGACACACCTTTAAAGCTCATCAGCCAGCTCAAACCCGATGTATTGGTCAAGGGTGGCGACTACGACATGCGCCAGTTGCCTGAAACGGCTGTCGTTGAAGCGTATGGCGGTCGGGCGGTGGCAATTGGCTTTGTCGAGGGGTATTCCACCACCGCACTGGTGACACGAATCCGCGCAGCCGATTAACCGAGATTGTTCATTAGGACGTGCGTGCATGGCGAGGCGAGTTGCGAGTCAGTTTGTGGCTTCGTGAGGAGGTAATAGCCCCGCTATTGCCGACGAAGGAAGACGCGAAATGGCCGCAAATCGTCCGCCAGGCACCACGTAGGCACGACGTGCCGCCTAATGGACAATCTCGGTTTAAACCTGTTGGGCTATCAACACTGCGTTTGAGCCACCAAACGCAAACGAGTTGGACATCACGGCGCGCAAGTTTTTAGCATCGCGTGCTTGCAAGGCAATGTAGTCCAGGTCACAACGTTCGTCAGGCGCTTTCAAAAACGCAGTGGGCGCTAACTGGCCAGACCTCAAACTCATCACACTGGCGACGAATTCCATCGCGCCTGCCGCGCCCATGGCGTGGCCATGTACCGCTTTGGTCGAGCTGACGGGCAAGCTGCTGGCCTGGCTTTGGAACACCAGCTTGATGGCATTCGTTTCAACCACATCGCCCACGTCGGTCGCTGTGCCGTGTGCGTTCAGGTAGCCAATGTCACTGGCATTCAACCCCGCATCATCAAGCGCCAAAGACATGGCCATGGCCTGGCCTTTTGCTTCGGGCTGGGTCAGGTGGTGCGCATCAGTGGTGGATGCATAACCTGCGAGCTCAGCCAGAATATGGGCACCCCGGCGCTTGGCTGTGTCCCAGTCTTCCAGTACCAGCATGGCTGATCCTTCAGACAGCACCAGCCCTGAGCGGTCTTTTGAAAACGGCCTGCAGGATGTCTCTGCGCCATCGGCATGCGGCTTGGCCAATGTGTGCATGGCTTGCCAGGCTTTGATCGTGCCGTGGGTCAACAGCGCATCTGAGCCGCCCACCAGCATGGCGTCTGCATACCCATGACGGATCTGACGGAAGGCATCGCCGATGGCGGTGCTAGAGGAGGCGCAGGCATTGGACACCGTGCTGCTCGGGCCTTTGAAGCCAAACTCCATCGACAAATGTGCAGCGATGGCATTGTTCATGCCCAGCACCACTGTCATGGGCCGCAGTCGCGCGACCTTCTGGTCCAGCAAAGCATAGTAGGCGGCCTCGATGGATGTCGCGCCGCCGCTGCCTGTACCGACCGACACACCAAAACGCTCAGGCTGCAAGCCGATCAATTCAATTGTCAAACCGGCCTGCGCGATGGCCTCACGCGCCGCGACCAGGGCAAACTGGCTGACGCGATCCATGGTCAGGAGTTTGGCTTTGGCAAAGTGCGCTTCAGGGTGAAAGTCAATGGCCCCCATCAGAACCTGTTCAGGGCCAGTTGGGAAGTTGACCGTGCGCGAGCGGATGCCTGAACGTGCCGCCAACAGGGCTTCAAAAAAAGCAGCGCTATGTGTGCCTACCGGAGAAACGACACCCAACCCCGTGATGGCGACGCGGCGCATCGGGCAAAAACTCAGGCAGCTGCTGCCATGTTGCCCGGCATGCTGTTTGGCAGGTTTTGGGGCATCAAGGGCTCAATCAGTTGCACCATCTCATCCAGCGTACGGGGTGGATTGGCCTGGTCCGGGATCTGGATATGGAACTGATCCTCAATTTGAAACAAAAACTCAATCACCGCCAGAGAATCAAGCCCCAGACTTTCAAGCGTGGCATCCGGCAACAGCTTGTCTTCGGAAATACCGAAAGTTTCAGCAAAAAGATTAATCAGATCAGAATTCATCGCATCCAAACCAGCAAAATTTGCAACCTTAAAGTAAGCCAAAGACCGGTGTCTAGCTTAACATTTCTTTACACAAGTTTGGTGACATTGGGCCACCGTTACACAAGGGTCAACCAGGGGTGATTACGGGGTGTACATCTGCTTGACCGCATCGGACAGGCTGAATGTTCCCAGCAAATCGCCCAAATAACTGATGGGCGCAGGCGCTGTCGCCAAGGTTCCAATTTCAGCCTTTAATCGGTCATTGCTGAACACGGCATCGGCCGTCAAAAAGGGAAGGTACGGCTGCAACGCCGCAAACATCCAGCGTTGGCGTGCAAAAGTGGGCACTGGCACATAGTCACGGCCAAGCATCACCAGCTTTTTGATGCCTGGCATGGTCAACATCAATTCGTCGGCCAGCGCCTGAAACGTCATGGATGCTTCACCCGTTGATACGTGATAACAATCATGGGCGAAGTCATTTTTGAGCAGCATCTCAGCGAAGGCACTGGCAATAAAGTCAACCGGCGCAAAATCCAGCCGTGCCAAAGGATCCAGCGGCACATCGCCCAGTTCGGCCATCACGGGAATGGCCCACAACATGTTTCTGGCCAGCTTGGCATCGTTAATCCCGCGCGATAACACGATGCCGGGACGCAAGCTGATAAAAGGCACACCTGTCTCGCGCAGCAGGGTTTCGGCATCACGCTTGGAGCGGATGTAGTCATTCGCATAGCCGGCAAACGGCATGTTCTCAAGGATCACACCGCGTGGTGCCATGGTGACCGCTGCCGTGCCAACAAAAAAGCCGCGCTGCGAAGGTTTGAGCTTCTTCAAAATGCCGCCAAAGTTGGTGGCGGCCTTGATGTTGATCGGGTACACACCGGCATCTGACTTGAAGGACGTGTTGGCCGCAGAGTGAAGGATCACGTCGGCTGACGCCAGGACACTGGCGTTGAGGCCAAAGTCCGGCGCTTCGATATCGCCCGCAGCAGCAGACACAAACTCGTCAAACTCTGGTTTGTATCTGACGCTTTTTTGCAGGCGCTCCAACAGGCGGGCTTTGGCTTTGACGTCGTCGGGTGCTCGCACCACAGCCGTGCTGTAGATGCCCTTGGCTGCCAGAATGAGCATCAACTCGCCTCCAATCAGGCCCGTTGCGCCCGAAAGCAGGATGCGTTTTTGCATGGGTAAAAAGGTGGTCAAAAAGGCGCAAATTATAGGGCGGATGCTTGTGCCTGATCGGCCACCGGCTTGGGCTTGCGCCCGAACAGGCGCGCGAGCCCATGCTCAATGTCATCCATAAAGGTGTACACCGCCGGCACCACCAGCAAACTTAAAAACGTCGACGTGATCAGCCCACCAATCACCGCCACCGCCATCGGGCTGCGAAAGCTGCCGTCCGCCGCGCCCCAGCCAAAAGCAATCGGCACCATGCCCGCACCCATGGCAATGGTGGTCATGACAATCGGGCGGGCACGTTTGTGGCAAGCATCTAACAGCGCATCCAGCCTGCTCATCGGTGCCGCGACCGGTAAGCCATCTTTCCCGTCATTGCCACGCCTGGCCACAATTGCATATTCCACCAGCAAAATCGAATTCTTGGTGGCAATGCCCATCAGCATGATCAGGCCGATCAGCGACGGCATCGAAAAACTCTTGTCCGCCAGCAACAGCCCCACAAACGCGCCGCCCAACGACAACGGCAAGGCCACCAAAATCGTGACCGGATGCAGGAAGTCCTTGAACAGCAGCACCAGCACGATGTAAATGCACAGCACGGCTGTCAGCATGGCCAGACCAAAACTGGCAAACAGCTCGCCAAACAGCTCAGCATCACCAATCGTGATCTGTTTGACATCAGCAGGCAAATTGACAATGGCTGGCAGTTTGTTGACCTGCGCGGTGACATCGCCCAGGGGCATGCCCGACAACTCGACCTCAAACTTCACATTTCGCGAGCGGTTGAACCGGTCAATGATGGCCGGGCTGCCTGACAGCTCCAGCGTGGCCACCTGGCCCAGCATCACAGGCCCGCGTGCGCCGGGCACCAGCAGGCGCTCAAGCGTCGCTATGTCAGTTTTGGCGTCGTCAGCCAGCCGCACCACGATGGGCACCTGTCGCGACGACAGATTGAGCTTGGGCAGGCTGGCATCGTAGTCGCCCACGGTGGCGATGCGCAGCGTCTCGCCAATGGCGGCGCTGGTCACGCCCTGGTCAGCCATGCGGGCAAAGTCAGGGCGTATCAACAGCTCAGACTGCACCAGCGAGGCGCTGGACGCGACCGAACCCAGACCGGGGATGGTGCGCAAGTCTTTTTCAAGCGCAGCAGCGGCTGCCGCTAATGACGCCGGGTTCTCGCTGGTCAAGGCCAGTACCAGGCCTTCGCCAGAGGCGCCCAAGCCAACCTTGCTGCGCACGCCGGGCAGCTCTTCAAGTGCTTTGCGAATGTTGTTTTCAATCACCTGCTTGCGCGGGCGTGTGCCGCGTTCGGCCAGCAAAATCGTCAGCGTCGCTTTGCGCGTTTCAGCCGCGCCGCCGGGTGCAAACGGGTCACTGCCCGCTGCGCCACCGCCCACCGTGGTGTAGACCGACTTGACATGCTCGACCTTCATCAACATCTGGCGGGTGGCCTCTGCTGCGGCTTTGGTGTCCTTTAATTTTGTGCCGGGGGCAAGTTCGAGGTAGACCTGGGTCTGGCTGTTGTCGTCAGGCGGAATAAAACCTGTGGGGAGCAGCGGAATCAACATCAGTGAGCCGACAAAAAAACCAATCGCGGCCAGCCCTGTGACCCAGCGGTGCTGCAAACACCAGCGGCTGGCGCGCATGTACCAGCGCATCACCGCACCGTCTTTCTTCGTGTAGTCAACGATGGGTTTGAGCAGATAGGCGGCCATCATCGGTGTGAGCATGCGCGCCACCACCAGCGACGCAAACACCGCCAGCGATGCGGTCCAGCCAAACTGCTTGAAGAATTTGCCGACGATGCCGCTCATGAAAGCCGTGGGTAAAAACACCGCAATCAGGGTGAAGGTGGTGGCAATCACCGCCAGGCCAATTTCATCCGCAGCCTCCATGGCCGCCTGATAAGGCGTTTTGCCCATGCGCAAGTGGCGAACGATGTTTTCAACCTCCACAATCGCATCGTCCACCAAGATGCCGATCACCAGACTGAGCGCCAGCAGTGTCACCACATTGATGGAAAAGCCCAGGTAGTTCATGCCGATGAATGCCGGAATCACCGACAGGGGCAGCGCCACCGCCGTGACAAACGTCGCGCGCCAGTCGCGCAAAAACAGCCACACCACCAGCACCGCCAGCAGCGCACCCTCAGCCAGCAGGGTCAGTGACGCCATGTACTCTTCTTCAACCGGCGTGACAAAGTCATAGGCTTCGGTGAGCACCATGTCGGGGTGAGCAACTTTGAGCTGCTCGATGGCCGCACGCACACCGCGCCCGACTTCAATTTCGCTCGATCCTTTGGCGCGCGACACCTCAAAACCCACCACCGGCACGCCGTTCAGGGCAGCCGCAGAGCGCTGCTCGGCAACCGTGTC
>JANMIH010000474.1:0-4510 GCA_031375685.1 Polaromonas sp.
CGGCCAGCAACACGCAAACGGCAGCAATCGCAAAAAACGGCGTATGCCAATTGAACTGAGCCGCCAAAAAAAGGCCCATCGGCACACCCGCCACAGACGCCAGCGCAAACGACGACATCACAATGCCCATCGCCCGCCCACGCCGTTCAAATGGAATCACGTCCGCCACAATGGTTTGCGCCAGTGCTGCCAGCACGCCGCCAAAAGCACCCGCTGCAATGCGCGCCAGCATCAATGTGTCGTATGTCTGCGCCAGCCCGCAAGCCAGCGTGGCAGCCGCAAACAAAACGTACAGGCTCAAGAGCAGTTTTTTGCGGCTGAACCGATCGACATAAAACGACGCCAGCAAGCCCGACGCACCCGCTGAAAAGGTATAGGCTGACACCAGCAAGCCAAACTTGGCATCACTGATGTTGAACAATTGCGTGAACTGCGGCCCCAGCGGCATCATGACCATGAAATCAACAATGTGCATGAACTGAATACCCGCCAGCGTCAGCAGCAGCCAGAATTCACGTTTGGGGGAGAGGGGGATGGTCATGGGAGCAGTTGCAAACAGGTGACTTTAGCGGAGTGAGTGTTTAAGATGCCTTGGAGTTGAAAAAGCCTTGGATTTGTCAAAGAAGCGGCTGGAACATCGTTTTTACAGCTGAAAATTGACCTTCAGGCCAATGAATACGGGCGCAACCAGCTCCTGAAAATGTAGCGTTTCGAAGCTGCAGATTACCCGGATTTGAACTTTGCCATGACGACTTCAAACAACTCACTCGCCTCAAACAATGCCAGCCAAGCTTTCAGCTTTGACCAAGGCTGCGCTGCAAACCAGTCCGCATCGGTATGCGCAAACTGTCGTACGAAAGGCAGGATGGCCATATCTGCCAGGCTGGCTTGGTGGCCACACAACCATCCTTGGCTTAAACGTGGTTCGAGCGTTTGCAACCAGCTTGAAGCATCAAAGCGCTGCGCCAGTGCAAACGCCTTCACATCGCCGCCGGATTCCAGCGGATAGCGATTGGGGTATTTGTACCGGTCCAGCGCGTGTTTGAACTGACCGTCATTGCCTGAGATCAAGCCGAGCATCTCGTTCAGTGCAGGGCTTAACCAGCCGTCCGGATCGTTCTGCGCCAGCGCCCAGCGCATGATGTCCAGGCTTTCATCGATGACTTGGCCACCTGGCAAGACCAGCACAGGCACGGTTCCTTTGGAGGACGCGGCCAGCATTTCGGGCGGCTTGCTTTTCAAAGACACCTCACGCAGCTCGTAGTCAACGCCGCTAACGGCCAGCGCCAGCCTCGCCCGCATTGCATACGGGCAGCGGCGAAAGCTGTAAAGAACGGGCAGGGCGGCGGTCACTTTGGCTGCACAGCACCGATATGGCTTTGCTTGCGCGCCTGAGCCAAATCAACCTGCTTTTGCCGCTGCCGGTAACCGGCTTTTTGATCGTCTGTGGTGCGGGCGTGGCAGCCGGGGCAGCTCACGCCGCGCTCGTAAAGGGGTGATGCCTTGGCGGCTGGTGTCAATGGGTCTCGGCATGACCGGCAAAGCTCCAAATCACCTTCCAATAGACCGTGGCCGACGGATACGCGCTCGTCAAACACAAAGCACTGGCCTTGCCATTGGCTTTGGGCTTCGGGTATGGTCTCCAGATACTTCAAAATACCGCCCTCCAGGTGGTACACCTCGTCAAAGCCTTTGGACTTTAAAAACGCGGTGGACTTTTCACACCGGATGCCGCCCGTACAAAACATGGCGACTGTGGGCTTGATGCCGTCTACTTCTGCTAACTTTCCGCCTGGCTGCATTTGCATATCAACCCAGTCGGGCAGTTCTGAAAAGCTGGCGGTTGCCGGGTTCACAGCGCCCACAAACGTGCCAATCGACACCTCGTAGTCGTTGCGCGTATCGACCAGTACCACACCGGGTTGGGCAATCAGCGCGTTCCACGCATCAGGCTTGACGTATTGCCCAGCCATCAGAGCCGGATGAACATCAGGCACGCCCAGGGTGACGATTTCCTTTTTCAGCCGAACCTTCATGCGGTAAAACGGCATGGCGCTGGCCCACGATTCTTTGTGTTCCAGCGTTGTTAGCCTTGGGTCACTGCGCAAATAAGTCAGCACGGCATGTACATCATCAGACAGCCCGGCTATCGTGCCATAGAAGACTACCGCCGCCAACAGCAGAGTGCCCTTTATGCCACGCGCCTCGCACACAGACAGCAGCGGTGCCTGCAGTTCGGCAAAGTCGGGCAGTTCTACAAACTTGTACAGGGCAGCGGTGAGGATGGGCATGCTGGGTTGATGATTTGCTACTTTATCAATAGCTGCTTGCGCCCGTATACATTGGGCTAAAGGCATAAAAGACCTCTATTTTACGGGTTTTCACAGGTTTGAGCTGCGGCCGGCATCCACGGCGCAGCGTGCCATGCGGTTTTGCAACTAAAATCAAGGCTTGAATTCGACCCTGTGTCGACATGTAATCGGGAGAGACTGCCAGCGCAATCAACAAGCAGCGTGTGGGCAGCGCCGAAGGAGCAACCGCCCCGGAAACTCTCAGGCAAATGAACCGATGACATGATTTTTCTCTGAGGAGCTGCTGGCCATTTTTCGTCTGCCAGCGCACCGAAGGAGCAAGCGATGTGTCCTGCCCAACCGTGGAGGCGCGTCGTGAATCTCTCAGGTCCAGAACAGAGGGGGCGCGTGGCTGATGCGATTTGCGTGGCGGAGCTCCGACCCCTTGACGTTTTGAAAGCTCTCTTTTTATGAAAACCATTGCAATCATTGGCGGCGGCATCACCGGCGTCACCACGGCTTATGCGCTTGCCAAGCGCGGCTTTGCCGTCACTTTGTTTGAGCGCCATCGCTACGCGGCGATGGAAACGTCGTTTGCCAACGGTGGGCAACTCTCGGCATCCAACGCCGAGGTGTGGACGCACTGGTCAACCATCGTCAAAGGCCTGAAGTGGATGCTGAACCGCGACGCGCCGTTGCTGGTCAACCCGGCGCCAACGTGGCACAAGCTGTCGTGGTTTGCTGAATTCATGGCCGCCATGCCGCATTACGAGCGCAACACGATTGCAACCGCGCGCCTGGCGGTGGCAGCGCGCCAGCATTTGTTTGCCTGGGCGCAAGACGAAGGCATTGACTTTGACTTGAAAAAGCAAGGCATCCTGCATATTTACCGTGACAAAAAAGGCTTTGACCATGCGGGCCGTGTCTCAGTGATGCTGGCCAAAGGTGGCTTGCCGCGCCGCGCCGTGACGCCGCAGGAGATGAAAGCCATTGAGCCTGCTTTGGCGGGTGAGTACTACGGCGGCTATTTCACCGAGAGCGATTCAACGGGCGACATCCACAAATTTACCCACGGCTTGTCACTGGCGGCTGAGCGCCTGGGCGTGCGAATTTTGTATGACCAGGATGTCAAATTAGTACAGAGCAATGGCAAAACCGCCATCGTCACCACAGCGCAAGAAGGCGGTGTGCATACTTTTGACGGCATCGTGGTTTGTGCAGGCGTGGCCAGCCGGGGCTTTGCGGCGCAACTGGGAGACCGGGTCAATATTTATCCGGTCAAGGGTTATTCGATCACCGTGAACCTGAACGATGCGCAAAGCCAGGCTGGCGCGCCGAATGTGAGCCTGCTGGACGATGAAACCAAGCTGGTGACCAGCCGTTTGGGCGTCAACCGCTTCAGGGTTGCCGGGACGGCCGAGTTCAATGGGGTGGACTACGACATTCGCGCGGACCGCATCCAGCCGCTGATCAACTGGGTGGCGCAGTGCTTTCCGCAAATCGACACACGATCAGTCGTGCCGTGGGCCGGCTTGCGCCCCATGATGCCCAACATGATGCCGCGTGTGGGGCAGGGGCGCGCTGCCAATGTGTTTTACAACACGGGTCACGGCCACCTGGGCTGGACGCTGTCGGCCATCACGGCAGACATGGTGGGGGATGTGGTGTTGCAGTCTGGCCAAGCCTTGGGCAAAACCATCGCAAGGCCGCAATTTGCCTGACCATGAACAGGCAGATGCCTGCCTTTTATAAATCAAACAGCCGCTGCGCCAGCCACCAACTGGCCAGCAGCGCCACCACGATGGAACCCGCCATGAGCAGTCCCACCCGGTAAAAACGGGTGGCGCGCAGCCAGAAGGCCAGCGGTAAAAAGACCGCCACAATCGCCAGCTGGCCCAGCTCTACACCGACATTAAAGCCCACCAGCGCCAGCACCAGTGCGCCTTGCGGCAAGCCCAGGTCGGCCAGAACGCTTGCAAAGCCAAAGCCATGAATCAGGCCAAAACCGAAGGCCATCAGCCAGCGTTTGCCTTCAACTGTGCCGCGCAGGTTGTTCAGCGCCGCCACGATCACTGACGCGGCTATCACTGATTCAACCAGCCGAGATGGCAGGCTGATGATTTGCAGCCCTGCCAGCGTCAGCGTGATGGAATGCGCCAGCGTAAAGGCGGTGACAACTTTGACAACTTCTTTTGCCGCACCCGTAAAGCTCGCTACGG
>JANMIH010000495.1:0-6716 GCA_031375685.1 Polaromonas sp.
ACACCCACCATGGGGGGGGTGCTGATCCTGTTTTGTATCGCCGTGTCGACGTTGTTGTGGGCTGATCTTTCCAATCGTTTTGTATGGATTGTGTTGCTGGTCACTTTGGGCTTTGGCGCAATTGGTTGGGTCGATGACTGGCGCAAGGTGGTACACAAAGACCCAGAGGGCATGCGTTCGCGCGAAAAATACCTTTGGCAATCCCTGATCGGTTTGGTTGCTGCGCTGTATCTGGTCTTCAGTATTTCTGAAAGCTCCAACATGCGGGTAATTGGACTTTTCATCAGCTGGGTGCAATCTGGTTTTGATGTGAATTTGCCGCCCAAAGCTGGCCTTCTCGTGCCCTTTGTCAAAGAGGTCAGTTACCCACTCGGCGTTTTTGGATTTGTCATCCTGACCTACTTGGTGATAGTTGGATCCAGCAACGCCGTCAACCTGACCGACGGCCTGGACGGCCTGGCCATCATGCCGGTGGTGATGGTGGGCTCCGCACTGGGTGTTTTTGCTTACGTCACAGGCAGTTCGGTGTATTCAAAGTATCTGTTCTTCCCGTCCATCCCTGGCTCGGGAGAGTTGATGATTTTTTGCGCTGCCATGGCTGGCAGTGGACTGGCATTTCTGTGGTTCAACACGCATCCAGCACAGGTTTTTATGGGCGATGTCGGCGCACTGGCACTGGGCGCTGCGCTGGGCACGATCGCTGTGATCGTCAGGCAGGAGATTGTGCTGGCCATCATGGGTGGTATTTTCGTGGTCGAGGCGCTGTCAGTGATGCTGCAGGTGACTTACTTCAAGTACACCAAAAAGCGGTTTGGTACGGGACGGCGTATTTTGAAGATGGCACCGCTGCATCACCACTTTGAAAAAAGTGGCTGGAAAGAAACGCAAGTTGTGGTGCGCTTCTGGATCATCACCATGCTGCTGTGTCTGGTCGGCCTTTCAACCTTAAAACTTAGATAAACATCAGATGGAACACCTGGCGGGCATTAACGTTTTGGTTCTGGGCCTGGGTCATTCCGGCTTGGCACTGGCACGCTGGTGCGACAGATGCGGTGCCAAGGTAACGGTGGCAGACACACGCGCTGAACCACCCCAGTTGGAGACCTTGCGCGCCAGCTTTCCAGCCGCCAGCTTTGTGCATGGGGAGATGAACGCTGCTTTGCTGGATGCTGCAGCTTTTGACATGCTGCTTAAAAGTCCTGGACTAAGTCCTGCGGACATCGCTGGCGTGACGGATGCAGCTGAAACGCGCGGCATCATTTACGGCAATGAACTCAGCCTGTTCGCGCAGGCGCTTGCTGACTTGAAGAAAGACACGGCTTATGCGCCCCAGGTCATTGCCATCACTGGTACCAATGGCAAAACAACGGTGACATCTTTGTCCGGGCAATTGGTTCAACGCGCTGGCAAAACTGTTGCAGTGGCTGGCAATATAGGCCCGACCTTGCTCGACACGCTGGCTGAAAAAATTGATGCTGACAGCTTGCCTGAAGTTTGGGTGCTTGAGCTGTCAAGTTTTCAGCTGGACGGTATCAAAAACTTTGAGCCAACAGCCGCCACCGTTCTGAACATCACACAAGACCATCTGGACTGGCATCACACCTTTGAAGCTTATGTGGCGGCAAAAAATAATATCTACGGTGTGGGTGGCCTGATGCTGCTTAACCGCAATGATGAGCGGGTAATGGCGGCTGTGCCCCTGCCAATCAAGGGCAAGTCAACACGTCATTACCTGACCTATGGCCATGATGAACCGAAACGCCCCGGTGACTACGGCATTGAAGCTGTCAACGGCATGGCCTGGCTGGTACGTGCCTCAGAGCTGGATGAAACCATCAAGCGCAAACGTGGTGACACAGGCGCTGGCGATGAGCTGTACATCCAGCGGCTGATGCCTGTGGATGCGCTGCGCATTCAGGGTTTGCACAATGCCGTCAATGCTCTGGCTGCGCTGGCATTGGCACACACGGCGGGTTGCCCTTTGGGCCCCATGTTGCATGGTCTGCGCGAATACAAGGGCGAGCCA
The DNA here is from genome assembly GCA_031375685.1 of Polaromonas sp. GTDB lineage: Bacteria > Pseudomonadota > Gammaproteobacteria > Burkholderiales > Burkholderiaceae_C > Polaromonas. Next base: position 2,027 of record JANMIH010000495.1, read on the forward strand.
CACCGGGTTGAATCGGTGGCCATCATCAACGGTGTTGAGTATTTTGACGACAGCAAAGGTACCAACGTGGGCGCGACGGTTGCTGCGCTGGCAGGGCTGGGCGCACAACGCAAATTGGTTTTGATACTCGGCGGCGTGGGCAAAGATCAGGACTTCACGCCCTTGGCTTTGCCGGTGTCGCGTTTTGGGCGTGCTGTGGTTTTGATTGGTCAAGATGCTCCTCAGATTCGGGCAGCACTTGAGGGCGGACCTGCAACTTTGCTGGCAGCCCCATCCATGCAGGAGGCCGTCAGTCTGGCAGCTCAGCAGGCGCAGCCCGGGGACGCCGTACTCATGTCACCGGCTTGCGCCAGCTTTGACATGTTTGACAACTACGAGCACCGGGCCCGTGTGTTTTGCGAAGCTGTGAATGCCTTGGCGCTAGAAGAAGGGGTGATGCTATGACGACAAGCATGACCTCGCGTCTGTTTGGCTGGTTGCCGGGTATGGGCGGAACGCACACCGGCAGTAAGTCGGCGCGTGATGTCTTGCCAGTGCGGCTGGGTAGTCAGAGCTTGAGCGGATCGCATTCTTCGCCGGTCAGTCTCTCAGGGTTTGACCAGGCGCTGGTGTGGGTGACGGTTGCGTTGTTGATGTTCGGCCTGGTGATGGTGTATTCGGCATCGATAGCAATGCCTGACAACCCCAAATTTGCCCGTTATGCACACACCCATTTCTTGATGCGGCATGTGCTGTCCCTGGTGGTGGCATTTGTGGTGGCTCTGGTGGCGTTTCAAGTCCCGGTGAGTACCTGGGAAAAGCTGGCACCCTGGCTGTTTGTGGCATCGCTTATTTTGCTGGTGCTGGTGTTGATACCAGGTGTGGGCAAGGAGGTGTACGGGGCGCGTCGCTGGTTGCCTCTTGGCATCATGAACTTCCAGCCATCAGAACTTGCCAAGTTTGCGGTTCTTCTTTACGCGGCCGATTACATGGTTCGCAAGATGGAGGTCAAGGAAAAGTTCTGGCGCGCTGTTTTGCCAATGGGCGTGGCCGTTGGCGTTGTAGGCATCCTGCTACTGGCCGAACCCGACATGGGTGCGTTCATGGTGATCGCCGTAATCGCCATGGGCATCCTGTTTCTTGGCGGTGTGAACGCCCGTATGTTTTTTCTGATCGCAACAATTCTGGTCGGTGCTTTCTGCTTGATGATTGCATTCAACCACTACCGCCGAGCGCGCATTTTTGCTTACTTGGATCCGTGGAGCGACACCAATGCAGTGGGTAAGGGTTACCAACTCACACATTCACTGATAGCTTTTGGACGCGGCGAAATTTTTGGCGTAGGCCTGGGCGGCAGCATTGAAAAACTGCACTGGTTACCTGAAGCGCACACTGATTTTTTGATGGCTGTGATTGGCGAAGAGTTTGGCCTGATTGGCGTGTTGACGGTCATTGGCCTCTTCATGTGGATGGTCAGGCGCATCATGCACATTGGCCGCCAGTCGATTGCATTGGACCGGCTCTTTGCGGGCCTCACGGCTCAAGGGATCGCGATCTGGTTTGGTTTTCAGACCTTTATCAACATCGGCGTGAATTTGGGCGCACTGCCGACCAAGGGATTGACGCTGCCATTGATGAGCTACGGCGGATCTGCAATCTTGATGAATCTGATTTCACTGGCAGTCGTGCTGAGAATTGACTACGAGAATCGGTTGCTCATGCGCGGAGGTCGCGCATGACGCAACTTTGCGCCTTGATCATGGCCGGCGGTACGGGGGGGCACATCTTCCCTGGCCTGGCCGTGGCCGATGCCTTGCGTGACAAAGGCTGGCGTGTGCACTGGCTGGGCGGCACGGGTAGTCCGGGCAACCCGAGCATGGAGAGCCAACTCGTACCGCCGCGCGGTTTCGCATTTGAAACGATCGATTTTTCAGGCGTACGCGGCAAAGGCCCGGTCACACTGGCTTTGCTGCCAGTGCGCCTGCTCAAGGCGTTTTGGCAAAGTATTCAGGTGCTGCGCCGCGTCAAGCCCGATGTGGTCATTGGCCTGGGCGGCTACATTGCTTTTCCGGCGGGCATGATGGCTGTGCTGTTGGGCAAGCCCTTGGTGCTGCACGAGCAAAACTCGGTGGCCGGTATGGTCAACAAGGTGTTGGCACAAGTGGCTGACAAAGTCTTCACCGCCTTTCCCAATGTGATCAAAAATGCGCAATGGGTGGGTAACCCCTTGCGCACAGCCTTCACCCAGCAGGCAGCGCCTGATCTCCGCTTTGCAGGACGTTCTGGCCCGCTGCATTTGCTGGTGGTAGGTGGCAGCCTGGGTGCCAAGGCTTTGAACAGGATCGTGCCTCAAGCGCTGGCATTGATCCCGCCAGAAAAACGCCCGGCCGTCACGCATCAAAGCGGCGTCAAGCAAATCGACGAGCTGCGTACCAATTACCAGGTAGCCGGTGTTGATGCCCAGCTCACGCCTTTTATTGACGACACAGCCACCGCATTTGCAGAGGCTGATTTGATCATTTGCAGGGCGGGTGCCAGCACTGTGACTGAAATAGCAGCGGTGGGTGCGGCAGCACTGTTCGTGCCTTTCCCGTCAGCCGTTGACGACCACCAAACCAGCAATGCCCGGTTTTTGGTTGCACAGGGCGCTGGCTGGCAAATGACCCAAAGTGAGATGACGCCCCAAATACTTGCCGAAATGCTACAAAAAACAAAGCGCGTTGAACTCGTCAATATTGGGCTACAGGCTAAAAAGATGCAAAAAATTGAAGCTACTGCACATATTGTGGCCGCTTGTGAAGCGCTCACGTCATGAGTACCGTATGAAACACGCGATTAAAAACATTCACTTCATTGGTCTGGGTGGCTCTGGCATGTCAGGTATTGCCGAAGTGCTGCACAACCTGGGGTATGTCATTTCCGGCTCCGATTTATCGGACAGCGCCACACTGCAACGCTTGTCCGGTATGGGCATCCGAAGCTTTGTCGGGCATGCGGCAGAAAACCTGGCCAACGTGGATGCCGTCGTCACCTCTACCGCTGTGCAGGCCGACAACCCCGAGGTCCTGGCGGCGCGTGAAAAGAAAATCTCGGTCGTGCCGCGCGCCCTGATGCTGGCCGAGCTGATGCGTCTGAAGCAGGGCATTGCGATTGCCGGTACGCACGGTAAAACCACCACCACCAGTCTGGTCGCCAGCATTTTGGCCGAAGGTGGGCTGGATCCGACCTACGTGATTGGGGGGCGGCTTAACAGTGCAGGCGCCAATGCCAAACTGGGCTCAGGTGACTACATCGTGGTGGAAGCGGATGAGTCGGACGCATCGTTCTTGAACCTGCTGCCAGTCATGGCGGTGGTCACCAACATTGATGCAGACCATATGGAAACTTATGGCCATGACTTTGGCAATCTGAAAAAGGCCTTTGTTGATTTCTTGCACCGCATGCCGTTTTATGGAACGGCTGTTTTGTGTACCGATGATGCAGCCGTGCAAAGCATTGTGCCGCTGGTAACGTGTCCCATCACCAGTTATGGATTCAATGCGGATGCACAGGTTCGTGCTGTCAATGTCAGGCCCGTCGGCCCTCAAATGCATTTCACAGCCCAGCGTCGCAACGGTATCACGCTGCCAGACCTGGACGTGGTGCTGAACCTGGCTGGCGAACACAATGTGCTCAATGCCCTGTCGGCCATAGCCATCGCGGTTGAACTCAATGTGCCTGATTCAGCGGTTCAAAAAGCGCTGGCCGAGTTCAAGGGCGTGGGCCGGCGCTTTCAAAGTTATGGTGACATGCCAGCCCTGGGCGGTGGTCACTTCACTGTGATCGAAGACTACGGCCACCACCCGGTCGAAATGGCGGCCACTTTGTCGGCTGCACGCGGAGCTTTTCCAGGCAGGCGTCTGGTGTTGGCCTTCCAGCCGCACCGCTACACCCGAACGCGTGACTGTTTTGAGGACTTCGTGAAGGTCATGGGCGCGGCTGATGCAGTGCTGTTGTCTGAGGTATACGCAGCTGGTGAAGCACCCATTGCCCTGGCTGATGGCCGGTCCCTTAGCCGTGCCCTGCGTGTCGTGGGCAAGGTGGAGCCATTTTTCGTTGACGCGATTGAAGCGATGCCGCAAGCCATCATCGACAACGCGCTCGGTGGTGATGTGGTGCTGTGCATGGGCGCAGGATCGATTGGCGCTGTGCCGCAGAAGGTTTTGGATATGCTACAAAAAAACGAGCTGCTTGCGCAGGAAAGCAGAGCGCTATGAGCCAAAACAACGATAAAAACCAGGCTATTTTCGGCAAAGTCGCCGTGCTCATGGGTGGCCAGTCAGCTGAGCGCGAAATCTCGCTGATGTCAGGCCAAGGTGTACTGGCGGCCTTGCTGGCGCATGGTGTGGATGCCCATGCTTTTGACCCGGCTCAGCACGATGTGAGCGAGTTGAAAGCCGCTGGCTTTGACCGCTGCTTCATCACCCTGCATGGCAGGTTTGGTGAAGACGGCACGGTGCAAGGCGCGCTTGAGTTGCTGGGTATTCCGTACACCGGTTCGGGTGTGATGGCCTCCAGCATCGCGATTGACAAGGCCATGACCAAGCGCGTTCTGGCGGCCGAAGGCCTGCCAACGCCGCAGCATGTGCTGCTCAGGCGTGGTTCGTACAGCGCACTGGATGTGAAAGCTGCAGTCGAAAAGTTGGGTTTGCCATTGATCGTCAAACCAGCG
>JANMIH010000541.1:0-2770 GCA_031375685.1 Polaromonas sp.
AAAAAAGATTTTTGCAGTTCACCCGCTACTTGTGGGTTTTGCATGTCGTGCTCGCCCGCCACTTGCGCATAGGCAATGGTGATGAGTTTTGACGCAGAACGCGCTTGCTCAAATGTATTGGCCACCACAAAAGCTACCGGCTGGCCGTAATACTCGACCTTGCTGGAGCCAAGCTGCGGAATTGAGCGCGCATAGCGGTCGGGCAGCGTGGTCGGGCCCCACGCCGCTTGCTTGGGTGCATTCAGGTGCGTCATCACCATCACGACACCCGGCGCGCGTTCGGCCGCCCCAGTGTCGATGGCGCTGACGTTGCCTTTTGAAATCGTGGCTTGCACAATAAAACCGTAAGCGGCCGCTGCGCCGCCCTCAACGATTTCGTGGGCGTAGGGCGCTTTGCCCATGACTTTCAAACGTCCTTCGACACGGTCAACGGCTTTGCCCATCAAGCCTTGGCGGTTGTCGTCCAGCGCGTTGCGCGGGGCGGGGGTATTCATTTGCATGGTTGGCTCCTTGAGTTTCGTGTTCTAAGCTTCGATCAACACGGCCCGCAAGGTGCTGCGCACCAAAGGGATTTTGAAATCGTTGTGGCCAAAGCCGCGCGCACCTTGCAACACGCGGTCGGCGGCGGCGTTGGCAGTTGTCGGGTTGATGCTGGCACCGGCAAGAATCGTTTCAGCGCTCTGAACGCGCCACGGCTGGTGTGCCAGGCCGCCAAAGGCCAGTTTGGCGGACCGCACAATACCGCCAGACACATCAACAATCGCAGCTACTGAAACCGTAGCAAAAGCATACGATGCGCGGTCGCGCACTTTTCGGTAAATATGCTTGCCATGCAGCGGTGGTGGCAAAGTGACGGCCACAATCATCTCGCCCGGTTGCAGGCTGGTTTCAATATGCGGTGTGTTGCCAGGCAGACGATGAAAGTCAGCAATCGGTATCACCCGCTTAGCTCCATTGGGTGCAACGGTTTCAACCCGAGCGTCCAGCACGCGCATGGCCACGGCCATGTCTGACGGATGGGTGGCGATGCATTGCTCACTGGTGCCCAGGACGGCATGCAGGCGGTTGTAGCCGCCCATCGCCGAACATCCCGTGCCGGGGGCGCGCTTGTTGCAGGCTTGCGCTGTGTCATAAAAGTAATAGCAACGGGTGCGCTGCAGCAGGTTACCGCCGGTGGTGGCTTTGTTGCGTAACTGACCTGATGCGCCGCTGAGCAGGGCGCGGCTGAGCACGGCATAGTCTTTACGAATGCGCGGGTCGGCGGCTAAATCTGAATTGCGCACCATCGCGCCGATGCGCACGCCGCCCTCTGTTGTGGGCTCGGTTTTGTCCAGCCCCAGGCGCGTGATGTCGATCAAATGGAGCGGAGTTTCGACTTGCAGCTTCATCAGGTCCAGCAGGTTGGTACCGCCCGCAATGAATTTGGCACCGGGTTTGGCCTGCGCCGCAGCGGCTGCGGCTTCAGGCGATGTGGCGCGCTCGTAGGTGAAGGATTTCATGCGGCTGCTCCAGACACATCGCGGATGGCCGCAACAATATTCGGGTAAGCGCTGCAACGGCATATATTGCCGCTCATGCGCTCACGTATTTCGTCGTCGGTCAGTACGCTTGTTGCGACTTGCAAGTCTTGCGTTACATGGCTGGGCATACCAGACTTGGCCTCCGCCAGCATGCCGACTGACGAGCAAATCTGCCCCGGCGTGCAGTAGCCACACTGAAAACCATCATGCTTGATAAATGCTGTTTGCATCGGGTGCAAAGCTTCACCGTTTGACAAACCTTCAATGGTGGTGATGGCTTGTCCTTCATGCATGACCGCCAAGGTCAAGCATGAGTTGATGCGCTTGCCATCTACCAACACCGTGCAGGCCCCGCACTGGCCGTGGTCACAACCTTTTTTGGAGCCTTTCAGGTTCATGTTTTCGCGCAGCGCGTCCAGCAAGCTGGTGCGGCCGTCGATGGTGAGCGGGTATGCCACGCCATTGACTTGCAGATTCATGCGCATCATGACTGGGTTCGGCTCGCCTTCTACGGTGTCTGAGCCAGGCATGTTGCCAGATGGGCTAGTTGCGCAACCTACCAAAGGCGCTGCCGCGATGGCGGTGCTGACTTGCACCATGGCTCGTCGGGAAAGTCCGCCAGACTTTGCGACTGCAGAGTTAGAAACGTTGAGAGACCGGGTCATGGTGGTTCCTTATGCAGAGGTGTAAAAGCTTGAGGGCTATCTTCACATCGCTCAAGAAACCGCACGCCAGCTAACACTCGCAACAAACGTCAGGAAACTGCCCGACCGGCAATCGTGGCCCACAAAAAAAGCCAGCCGGGCTAAGCGCCCGGCTGGCTTGAAGTTGAAAGCGAAGAGGCGCTTATTTGACCGTGATCTGAATCGACGCGCTCATGGGCGCGCCATAGGACTGGTGCGCGACGTTGGCAAATTGTGATGTCAACTTGTACTGTCCGGGCGGCAAGGTGATCATGGCCTCGGTCTGGCCGGCACCAAAGTGGCGATGGTTGTCATCAAAAGGCACTGACTCGCCTGCAGTAACGGGCATGCGGTTAATCAGCAAGTGGTTATGCCCGCTATCTTTGACAATGTCGCCTGCTGGCGCAACCGCCATGCCCTGTACGCCAAAACGCACCTTGAAGGTTGTGCCTACGGTGGCGCCGTTGGCGGGTTCAAGCAGCGACACGGATTGGGTGGGTTTTGTAGCGCAGCCAGCCAACACGCCAAGCGCTACGCAAATGGCGCATAGCAGTCGTGGGTAAAAAG
>JANMIH010000542.1:0-2274 GCA_031375685.1 Polaromonas sp.
TTCAGGAATAAACAGGTCTGCAAACTGAAAGACGTCAGAGGTATTGAAGTTGCGCGAACCATTACCAGCCGCAACCAGCTTGCCGCAAAACGCATCCAGTAGGCGCTCATAAACAATCAACCCCGGTGCCACCACCATGAACTGCCGTGTAAAACGTGCGTCGTCTGCGCCTGCCGCCAGCGCTGCTGATTTATTGAGCAGTTGCCAGATCATCAGCGCCTGTAGCAGCCAGGTTTTGCCCGTACCGGTTGCCATCTTGAAGCGGTGCTGCCGCTGATGCCAGGCCGTGCCACGGGTAATAGCCTTGACGTGCTGGACAGACGCTATGCCCGCGGCAACGTGCTGGAGTTCTTGGCAAGCTTGCCTGAGCTGATGGTGTTCAATGACGAGGCACACCATATTCATGAGTTCAAACGCGAAGGCGAAACAACTGAAGTGGAATGGCAAAAAAGCCTGAGCCGGATTGCGCAAACCAAAGGCAGGCGCTTTGTACAGGTTGACTTTTCAGCCACGCCGTACAACGACGTGGGCTCGGGTAAAAACAAGCGCAAGCTGTACTTCCCGCACATCATCACGGACTTTGATTTGAAAAGTGCCATGCGTGCCGGGCTGGTGAAGTCGCTGGTGCTGGACATACGCAAGGAAATTGGTGCGCTGCCGCTGGAATTTAAAGCTGAACGTGACGACAACGGTGACCCGGTGTTAAGCGAAGGCCAGCGCGTGATGCTGCGCGCTGGTTTGAAAAAATTGCGCAAACTGGAGGCCGACTTTGCCGCGCTGGATAGCACGCGCCACCCCAAGATGCTGGTGGTGTGTGAGGACACCACCGTGTCGCCACTGGTCGCGGCCTTTCTGCAAAACGAAGGGCTGAACGAGGGCGATGTGATGACCATCGACTCTGGCAAAAAGGCTGAACTGAACGAGAGGGAATGGAATGAAAAGCGGGAGCAGCTTTTCAGCGTTGACCGCCACGCCAGCCCGCGCGTGATTGTCAGTGTGCTGATGCTGCGTGAAGGCTTTGACGTGAACAATATTTGCGTCATCGTGCCGCTGCGGGCATCAGGTGCCCAGATATTGCTGGAGCAAACCATTGGGCGAGGCCTGCGGCTGATGTGGCGCGACGACGAATACACCGACTTAAAACGCGAGAACCGTGAACGCATCAATGCCGGGCAGGAGCCAGGCAGCCTGATAGATGTGCTGTCTATCGTTGAGCATCCGGCGTTTCAGTCGTTTTACGATGATTTGATCAAGGAAGGGCTGGCTGGCGAAACAAGCGATGACATGGATGACACCAATGAAGCGGGCGATGTGATTGCCGCTGAGCTGCGGGACGGCTATGAGGCGTTTGACTTTGGTATCCCTTTCATCTTGCAAGAGGCCGACGAAATACGTGACCATCAGGCATTTGACATAGCGCTGCTGCCCGCTTTTACGGCCATGACCCCTGGCCAGTTAGGCTGCTTGCTGGGCAAGGGCGACACCTTTATTTCTCAAGACCTGCAAAGCGCCACGCTGTTTGGTGACTACCGGGTAGACGGTGCGATGATGAATGTGGGCGGCTACAACGAATACCTGGCGCGCCTGACGCGGCGCATCAGCCAGGCACTGAGTTCTGACTTGCCAAAAGGCAACAAGGTGGCGACGCACTTGGCCAAACCCTATTTGCAGGTCAACACGGCAGAACTGACGGGCTGGCTGGACGACTACATCTGGACGCAGCTTTTTGATGCTGCATTTAACCCGATGAACGACGACAACGGCACAGAAAACTGGCGTTTGTTACTGCTTCAGCCTGTGGTAGACCACATCACCCAGGTGTTTGCCGTGGCATAGCTTGATTCAGAGCAAAAGCATGTGACAGGCCAGACCGAGGTGCATTTGCGCATGTTGTCAGAAGTGCCCAAGTTGGTGATGCGCAAAAGCCATTCAGTCGAGGTGTCGAAATGCATTTACACCCGCCTGAGCTGGCCTGCGCACAGCGGCGGGCTGGAGCGTGCCTTTATCCATTGCGCACAAGCTGACACGCACACGCTGGCGTTTTGCAAAATAAATGAAAGCCGCCATACCTTTGCCAGATTGCGATACGTCAAAGACGATGGTTTGCCTGCGTTTTATTCACCTGACTTTATGGTGCGCACAGAAGGCGCGCTGTATTTAGTAGAAACCAAGGCCCAGCAGCAGACTATTCACCCGAATGTGCAGCGCAAGCTAAGGGCAGCAACTGCGTGGTGCAGCCGAATCAACGACTTGCCCGCAGACCAGCGAGGCGGC
>JANMIH010000572.1:0-7383 GCA_031375685.1 Polaromonas sp.
AGCTCGTAGTAAGCCCAAAAACTGCCGAGCGCAATGCCAAGCGTTAAAAAGCACCAAGCCACCGTGGTCCAGGGTCGTGACCAGCGCGCCCAGGCTGCGTCCAGCCGGCCCGACAGCAGCGCTGCAATGGCAAAGGCAAACGCCACCACAAAACCCACATAGCCCATGTAAAGCATGGGTGGGTGAATGATCATGCCCGGGTCTTGCAGCAACGGATTCAGGTCTTGCCCGTCAGGCGCAGCGGGCAGCAGGCGGGCAAATGGGTTGGACGTGAGCAGCGTGAACAAAATAAAGCCGCAGCTAACCAGACCCATCACACCCAGGACGCGGGCAATCATGCGGTCATCAAGCTGTTTGGAGAAAATCGAGACGGCTAGCGTCCAGCCTCCCATGATCAATGACCACAGCAAAATCGAGCCTTCGTGGTTGCCCCACACAGCAGTGACTTTGTACATCATGGGCAACATGCTGTTGGAATGCTGCGCCGCCAATTGAACTGAAAAATCGTTGGTAACGAAGGCGTATGTCAGGCAGCCATATGAAATGGCGACAAACAAAAATTGCCCGCGCGCAGAAGGCCTGGCCAGCGCCATCCATGCTGCATTCCCTGTGTGCGCGCCAATCAGCGGCAGCACGCTTTGCGACAGCGCCATCATGAAGGCCAAAATTAAGGCGAAGTGTCCAAGTTCACTGATCATGGGGTGCGCTCAATTAAAAATGTTCGAAACGGGTTTAATACGGCTTCAGCGTTTTGCTGGTCTGCTGGGGAGCGCCTGCTTTGGCTTTTGCCAACGCATCGGCGGCTTCGGGCGGCATGTAGTTTTCATCATGCTTGGCCAGCACCTGGTCGGCCCTGAAAATGCCGTCAGCCCCGAGCTTGCCCTGGGCGACCACGCCCTTGCCTTCTTTGAACAAATCTGGCAGCAGACCGGTGTAGGTAACGGGAATGGTCTTGGCCAAATCGGTGACAACAAACCGTGTGGTCAGGCCCTGGGTTTCGCGTTTGATGCTGCCTTCTTCAACCAGACCGCCAATGCGAAAACTGCGGCCTTGGGGTGCTTCATTTGCCGCGACTTGCGTGGGACTGAAGAAAAACACGAGGTTGCTGTTAAATGCGTTCAATACCAACGCAGTGGCCACGCCCAAGGCTGCGAGCCCACAGGCAATGGCGATCAAACGTTTGCTTCTGGGTTTCATAATTCTGATTGTCCCTTGTCTAGTGCCCCTTGCTCACGCACCTCAGCCAAAAGCGCACGGCGTCTGAGGTTAAGCAAAATCGGCTCAAACACGCAGACCAGCGCGCACACCCCAAGCGAGCCCCAAATAAACAAGCCATAGCCGTCCATGGCCAAAAAGTCAGACCAGCTGTTCCACATCAATCAGCCCCCATCTCGGCGCGCGCCCATGCCGTGTGGCGCTCACGATCCAGAATAATCACCCGTACCCGCATCAAGGCCACTGCAATGCAATACGACCAAAAAGCCAGCGCCATGACCAACATGGCAACCAGCATGGGTGTGGCCATGCTTGTGCCCTTGAAGCTGACCGATGCACCCTGGCGCAGGGTGTTCCACCATTTGACTGAGAAGTAAATGATGGGCACGTTGACTACACCAATTAACGCGAGCAGCCCGGCGGCCCGGTCTGCCCGGCGCACGTCGTCAATGGCCGCATGCAAAGACATAAAGCCGATGTACAAAAACAACAAAACCAGAGTAGACGTCAGACGTGCGTCCCACACCCACCAGGTGCCCCAGGTGGGTTTACCCCATAAAGCGCCAGTCCATAGCGCTAAAAAAGCCATCAGCGCCCCGGTCGGTGCCAAGGCGCAGGCCATCATGGACGACAACCGCGAGTTAAACACCAGCCCCGCGCCAGCCCAGCCTGCCATAACGACATAAATCACCATCGACATCCAGGCGGTGGGGACATGAACATAGATGATCCGGTAGGCCTGCCCTTGGGTTGCATCGGTCGGTGCCACCCACAAGCCCAGATACAGGCCATAAGCCGCCAGCAGGATGCCAGCCGCTGTAAACCACGGCACCAGCTTGCCCGCCAGTGGGTAAAAGCGTTGTGGCGCGGCAAAGTAAAACCAGTTGATATTGCTTGTGGGCACTTGCTTAAATTCCTAATTCTTGTCTGGTATTTTATTCAGCACAACCAATTGTTATTCCATTGAAATCCGCAGCGCAGCTGCCGCAACCCAAGGTGCTGCCATCCCGCTCACAATCAGCAGCGCACCCAACAAAGAGAAATGCCCCGCCACACCCAAGCCCGCGGTGTGAGCCTCAACAGCGCCTGCGCCAAAAATCAGCACGGGAATCGTCAGGGGCAACACCAGTAAAGAGAGCAACACGCTGGAGCCGCGCAAGCCAACTGTCAGTGCTGCGCCCATCGCACCTACCAGACTCAGAATGGGCGTACCCAGCAGCAGCGACAGCACCAGCACCCCGGTAGCTGAGGCAGACAAGTCAAACTGCAAAGCCAGCACAGGAGACAACAACACCAGAGGCAAACCCGAGCCGACCCAATGCGCCAGCGTTTTGCCCAGCACCAGCCAGGCCAGCGAATGGGTGGACAGCAGCATCTGCTCTAAAGTTCCGTCGCTGTGGTCGTCAGCAAACAGGCGCGGCAGCGACAGCATGGAAGCCAGCATGGCAGCCACCCACAATACGCCGGGTGCCATGGTGCGCAGCAGTTGCGGCTCTGGCCCCACACCCAGAGGGAACAGGCTGACCACCATCACAAAAAAAATCAGCGTTGAAAACGTATCGCTGCGCCTGCGCAGCGCCACGCGCAGGTCACGACGCAGCACCACCATCAGGCCCGTCATAGTGTCAGGTCCTGCTGGTTGGGTGCGGCTATTGGCGTGTCTTGGTGGCTGGTCAATATCACCATGCCTGCATGGTGCAAATGCGCTTCGATCAGGTTCGTCAGCCAGGCATTGGCGGCGGTGTCCAGTGCGTTGAAAGGCTCGTCCAGAATCCAAAGCGGTGCGTGTTGGCTCAAGGCCAGCCGTGCCAGGGCGCTGCGCCTCTTTTGGCCCTGTGACAGGCGGCGTGCGGCCGTTCGCTCATGACCGCGCAGGCCTGCGGCTCGCAGGGCGGTCATCGCTGCCGCAGCGTCAGGCGCCCGCCCGCCCAGTGCGCAAGCGTCCAGCAGGTTTTCAAGTGGTGACAGCTCGTCTTTCAAAGCGGCGGCGTGACCCAGGTACACCAAGTCTTGTCCAAAGCCTTCACGCTGCGCGGACAAAAGCTTTCCGCGCCACAACACCTGGCCGTTGCTAGGTGATAACAAGCCGCAAAGCATCCGCAACAGGCTGGTTTTGCCCGCACCGTTGGCACCGCGCACACGCAGCAATTGACCGGGATTGACTTCTAGCGACAAACCATTGAACAACTGGCGGTTGCCTCGGGCGCATCCCAAGTCAATCAGGCTCAGGCTCATAACTCGCCCTGCAAAATCCGAACTTGATGAAAAAATGTCAACGCACAGCTCCGTAAAACCTTGATTGTCGCGCGTATTGTCAGGTTTTAAGGCGGCGACAACTCTTTGCGTTAAAGCGGATTGACGGTTTGTTTGAATGTGTCTATATTAGTTGACAGTTAGAAGTGACAATTAATATTTACACCAGGAGCTCCGCATGAAGGCTATCACGCACATTAAACAATCTCTTGCCGCTGCACTCGCCTTGGCTGAAGATCCTGCTTGCCCGCCAAAACTGGCCAACGCGGTCCGGCATGCCGTGTTTCCAGGCGGGGCTCGCATCCGGCCTCAGTTATGTCTGGCGGTAGCGCATGCCTGTGGCAACGATGATCCCTTGCTGGCTGATGCCGCCGCTGTCGCCATTGAATTGCTGCATTGTGCGTCCTTGGTGCACGACGATTTGCCGTGTTTTGACGATGCGCCCACCCGTCGTGGCCGTGCATCGGTTCACTTTGCCTATGGTGAAAACCTGGCGGTGCTGGCAGGAGACGCACTGATTGTGTTGGCCTTTCAAACGCTGGGTCTGGCTGGCGGGGCCAACCCGAAACGAATGGCCGATGTGCTGGGTGTGGTGGCCAAGGGTGTCGGCATGCCGCTGGGTATTGTGGCTGGGCAAGCTTGGGAGAGTGAATCCCGGGTGTCGTTGACAGCTTACCAGCGGGCTAAAACGGGTGCCTTGTTTGTTGCGGCGACCATGGGCGGTGCACTTGCGGCGGGTACCGACGCGAAACCCTGGGTGGCGCTGGGGGAGTGGCTGGGCGAGGCCTATCAGGTGGCGGACGACATTCGGGATGTGATGGCAGACCCCAGCTTGATTGGCAAGCCGGTTGGCCAGGACGTGGCGTTAGGCCGGCCCAGCGCAGCCATTGACCTCGGGCTTGGCGGTGCGATTGCCTATTTTGAAAAGCTGGTGCAGTCCGCGATTGACTCGGTGCCTGAATGCGCCAGCCGCGAAGCGATGCGCCAACTGGTTCGCCAGGAGTCTGAGCGCCTGGTGCCGCGTGAGGCGTGTGACAAATTTAGACATATTGATGCTGTAGACCAATCAATCCGCGCGCAAGCGGCTACTAAAAGTGTAGCAGTTTAATGCCTCAATTCGAGCGCCAGCTTGACTTGGGCCAGCCAGCCGCAGACGTTGGCAGCCGTCCCGCCTGGCGCGACCGGTTTGACGCCTGGATGGACAGCAAACTGACCGACCCCAGCTTTTCACGCTGGGCTGCCAGCAATATTTTGACCCGCTGGATTGTGCGGCGTCGCTCCAGGCAAGTGTTTGATGTGATGGCAGGCTTTGTGTATTCGCAAGTGCTGCTGGCCTGCGTGCGGCTGCGGATTCTTGAGCTGGTCAATGAGTCACCCCGCACACTGGACGAGCTGGCGCACATCTGCCAGGTGCCTGCGGCTGGCCTGCAGCGGCTGGTCAATTCTGCTGTGGCCCTGCGGTTGCTGGCTTTGCGCGGTCAGGGCCGTTACGGCTTGGGTGCTCTGGGTGCGCCTGTGGCGGGCCACCCCGGCATACGCGCCATGATTGAGCACCACGCCGTGCTCTACCACGACATGCAAGACCCGGTAGCGCTGCTGCGTGACCAGGTCAGTGACGGGCAAATGATGGCCTACTGGCCGTATGTTGAAACGCATGGGGTAGAAGGCCAGCCGCAACCAGCGCCCAGAGCCTGGGCACCAGAAAAAGTCTCGCGCTATTCGCAGCTCATGTCAGCATCGCAACCTTTTGTCGTCGACGAGGTGCTGGCGACCTACTCGTTTGCCAACCACCGCTGCGTTCTGGACGTAGGCGGCGGCCAGGGCACGTTTGTCAGCCGATTGGCGGGCCATGCAACACACTTGAAGCTCAAACTCTTTGACCTGCCCCAGGTGACGGAGCTGGCAAAAGACAACTTCAAACAAAAGTCGCTGTCTGATCGTATTGAGGCGTTTGGTGGCGATTTCTTGAAAGATGCCTTGCCCCTTGGCGCCGACCTGGTCACGCTGGTTCGCGTGGCGCATGACCACCCGGATGCGCATGTCAACACCATCTTGCGGGCCATCTTCACAGCCCTGCCCGCAGGCGGCACCTTGCTGCTGACAGAGCCGATGGCGCAGGCCAGCGACGAATCGCCACTGGGCGATGCCTACTTTCATTTTTACCTGTTGGCAATGGGTTCTGGGCGGCTGCGCACGGTCAAAGAACTGAGCGACATGATGTTGGCTGCCGGGTTTGACAGTGTTGAGGTTCTTGCCAACCCCATGCCCTTGCAAACCCGGATCTTGGTGGGCAAGAAAAAATAAGTGTTTACCCTAAATTCAGGTAAATAACGTCAATATTAGTTGACACTTTAATTTGTAAACGTAAACTGACACTCATGCAAGCCCGAGCCATCGTTTTCCAAGAGCCCAAGCACCTACAGGTACAGGTCTTGGACTTGCCCGGTCTTGGTGCGGGCGACGTGCAAGTGCAGGTTGAATACAGCGGCATCAGCACCGGAACAGAGCGTTTGTTGTGGGACGGCACGATGCCCGCATTTCCAGGCATGGGTTATCCGCTGGTTCCTGGGTACGAGTCAGTAGGCCACGTTGTTGGCAAAGGCTCAGATGTTGACCTTGCGATAGGCGCTCGGGTGGTTGTCCCAGGCGCTCAATGCTTTGCAGGGGTCCACAATTTATTTGGCGGCTCTGCTTCTCAGCTGGTGGTTCAGCAGTCACGTATCGTGGCTGTGCAGGATTCGCTCGGTGCTGAAGCTGTGTTGATGGCTTTGGCCGCTACAGCGCAACACGCGCTGGTTGGTGGTTCGCCCCCCGATTTGATCATCGGCCATGGTGTCATGGGTCGCCTGCTGGCCAGGCTGACACTGGCCGCTGGCCACGCGGCACCCACCGTGTGGGAGTTAAACCCCGCTCGCCAGACTGGCGCTGAGGGTTACAGCGTTTGCAGCCCCAGTGACGACACCCGCCGCGATTACCGCGCGATTTATGACGTGAGTGGTGACTCGGGCATTCTGGACAAAGCCATTGCACGCCAGGCACCCGGTGGTCAGGTGGTGCTGGCTGGTTTTTACAAACAGTCCCTGAGCTTTGCCTTTGCCCCGGCCTTCATGCGCGAAACCCATATCCGCATCGCCGCCCAGTGGCAGCGTGACGATTTATTAAACGTAACGGCGCTTGCCCACAGCGGCCAGCTGTCGCTGAAGGGTTTGATCACCCACAGCGAGCAGCCAGCACACGCCGCCGCCGCCTATCAAACTGCGTTTAGCGACGCAGATTGCCTAAAGATGATTTTGGATTGGAAACACAGCGCATGAACCCGACAACCATCATGGTCAGAGACCTGCGTGCTGAGGCAGCCATTGAACCTAACCCGGTACAAACGAGTTTGAAAACGGGCGAGGCCAACAAAGAAACGCAAATCATCGCCATCTACGGCAAGGGCGGAATTGGTAAAAGCTTCACGTTAGCTAACCTGAGCTACATGATGGCGCAGCAGGGCAAAAAAGTCTTGCTGATTGGCTGTGACCCCAAAAGCGACACCACCAGCCTGCTGTTTGGTGGCCGAGCTTGCCCCACCATCATTGAAACGTCGTCCAAGAAAAAATTGGCGGGGGAAGCGGTAGCCATTGGTGATGTGTGCTTCAAGCGCGACGGGGTGTATGCGATGGAGCTTGGTGGCCCTGAAGTCGGTCGGGGTTGTGGCGGTCGCGGCATCATTCACGGTTTTGAGTTGCTTGAAAAACTCGGTTTCCACGACTGGGGATTTGACTACGTGTTGCTCGACTTTTTGGGCGACGTGGTGTGCGGTGGTTTTGGGTTGCCGATCGCACGCGACATGTGCCAGAAAGTCATCGTGGTCGCCAGCAATGACTTGCAGTCGTTGTACGTCGCAGAACAGACGTTGTTAGCGACGTA
>JANMIH010000020.1:0-2716 GCA_031375685.1 Polaromonas sp.
ATGCGCCAGACGTCAACAGGCAAGTCCACAGCGTTGAACGTGCAGAAAATCCGGCATAGCGCGATGCGGCGGCGGCTTGACCGCCCACCTGCAACTGGTAGCCCTTGTAGGTGCGCGACATGAACACCCACATCAACACCACCAGCAAAAGTGCGACGACTGTGCCCCAGTGCAGACGAAAGCCGCTAAGCAGGCGCGGAATCGCCATGTCAAACGTCACGGACTGCGGAAAGTTAAAACCCTTGGGGTCCTTCCACGGGCCAAAAACAAGATAGCTGAGCAGCAGGTTGGCGACGTACACCAGCATCAGGCTGACCAGAATTTCATTGGCACTGAAGCGGTCTTTCAGCGCCGCGGTGATGCTGGCCCAGGCTGCGCCGCCCAGCGCACCAGCAAGGGTTGCCAGCGGGAAAAACGCCCAGTTGCTCACACCGATCTTGTTCATCGTCAACCACATGGCCATGCCGCCTGCGGCAATGCCTCCCGCCAAAAACTGCCCTTCCGCACCAATGTTCCACACATTGCTGCGAAAGCACAATGCCAGGCCCAGCGCGCACAGGGCCAGCGGCGTGGCCTTCAAAATCAGTTCGGTGATGGCGCGTGTGCCGTTCCAGGGTTCGATCAGAAAAATCTGCAGGCCACGCACCGGGTCTTTGCCAAGGGCCATAAACAGCAGGGCGGACAAGGTCAGCGTGATAGCCAGCGCCACCACTGGCGAGGCGTAGCGCCAAAAGCTGGATGCTTCGGCGCGCGCTTCAAGCTGCAGCATCACTGGCCTCCTGCGCAGTTTGTGGCGAGTCCCACAGGCCGCTCATCCACAGTCCGATCTGCTCAACACTTGCATCGGCCCTGTTGATGCTGGGCGACAGCCGCCCTTTGGCCATTACATACAGCCGATCCGACATTTCAAACAGCTCCTCGAGTTCTTCACTGACCACCAGCACCGCGCAGCCCTTGGCGGCCAAAGCCAGCAGCTCACTCCGGATTTGCGCTGCTGCGCCCACGTCCACACCCCAGGTGGGCTGCGAGACGATGAGCAGCTTGGGTTCGGCATCCATCTCACGGCCCATGATGAATTTTTGCAGATTGCCCCCTGACAGCGACTTGGCCAATGCCAGAGGGCAGCGCGCCTTGACGCCAAAACCAGCAATGATTTTTTGCGCCTGCGCGGCCAGGTCTGTGGTGCGGATCCAGCCGCCCGCCAGCCACGGCAGCGACAGCGATTCACGCCGCGTCAGCAACATGTTCAAGCTCAAGGAGTGGGTGGGCACAGCGCCCCGGCCCAGTCGCTCTTCGGGGACAAAATGCAGTCCCAGCCTGCGCCTGGCGATGGGACCGAATGACGACACGTCCACATCAGTTGTACCGTCATGAATATGCACACTGTTAACAGGCGCGCCAGGGTTTTCACCTGACAGAGCCAGCATCAATTCTTTCTGCCCATTGCCAGACACGCCTGCAATACCCACCACCTCGCCAGCAAGCAATTGCAGGCTGATGCCGGCCAGGTCGACGCCAAACTGGTCTTCTCGGGGCAACGTCAAGCCATTGACACGCAAAACGCGTGGGCCGACCACCGCAGGGCGGCGCTGCAAAGCGGGTGGCTCGTTGCCAATCATCAGGCGGCTCAGTGATGCGTTGGACTCTTCTGCGGGATTGCACACCCCCGTCACCTTGCCGCCGCGCAGCACAGTGCAGGCTGTACACAGGCTGCGGATTTCATGGAGCTTGTGGCTGATGTACAAAATACTGCAGCCCTGCGCGGCCAACTGGCGCAGCACCACAAACAGTTTGTCAACCGCCTGCGGCGTCAGCACCGAGGTGGGCTCGTCAAGGATCAGAATTTTCGGGTTGGTCAGCAGCGCCCGAATGATCTCAACCCTTTGCATCTGCCCCACGCTGAGCGTATGCACAGGCCGCGCCGGGTCAATGTCCAGACCATAAGCCTGGGCGGTGTCTGCCACGCGCTTTGACACGCTGGCCAGGGTGTCAGCCTTGCTCAAACCCAGCCACACGTTTTCAGCAACAGTCAGCGTGTCAAACAAACTGAAGTGCTGAAACACCATGCTGATGCCCAAGGCGCGCGCTTCTTGCGGGTTGCCCGGCAAGGCCGCGGTACCGTCAACGGTCATGCCACCCGCATCGGGTTTGGCAGCACCATAAATGATTTTCATCAGGGTTGATTTGCCCGCCCCGTTTTCACCCAGCACGGCATGGATCTCGCCCGGCTTTACTGTCAGCGATACATCGCTGTTGGCCACCACGCCGGGGTAAGCCTTGGTAATGCCAGTCAGTTGCAGGCGTGGGGGGTTAATCATGGCAAAACATCAACGCTTTGGCACGGTGTTTGCGGTGCGTGATACGCTGTAATCAGTGATGAACATTTCAGTAAGGTCAACGGACAAAATGACGACTCCCCTTCGATTTTTGCGGCGCGGTGAAACTATCACGCTCGCCAATGTACCACCCAGTCGTACCCTTTTAGAGGTACTCAGGGAAGACCAGTGCGGCACCGCTACCAAAGAAGGCTGCGGTGAAGGCGACTGCGGTGCCTGCACCGTGGTGCTGGGCGAAAAGCAGGGTGATGCCATGACTTACAAGGCGGTCAACAGTTGCATACGGCTTGCACACTCGGTCAATGGCATGGCCATCTGGACGGCAGAAGACCTCGCCGCCGCTGACGGCAGCCTGCACCCGGTGCAGGAAGCCATGGTGC
>JANMIH010000028.1:0-1896 GCA_031375685.1 Polaromonas sp.
GGCCGTTGCAACCCCGGGCTTTGTGTACCTTGAAGCGTCAAAGCCCTGGACGGACGACGAGCTGGCCGCTTTGGGCCTGAAGATCCATCGATTTGGCAAAGCCGGGGCAGTGCATTTTCATTTACTGACCAAATTGGGGGAATCGGGTCTGGGCGCATAATTTAGCCATGACTTCCTCAAAGCGAATCGCCGTTTATTCAGGCACGTTTGACCCCATCACTCTGGGTCACCTGGACGTGGTGCAGCGCGCTGCGGGTCTGTTTGACCAGCTCATCATTGCAGTGGCTGCAGCACATCATAAAAAAACACTGTTTAGCCTGGAACACCGCGTTTCCATGGCGCAAACAGCTACCAAAAGCATAGCGAACGTGACAATCCAGCCTTTCAGCGGTTTAATCATGGACTTTTGCAAAACACACGACGCCCATGCCGTGGTGCGCGGCATTCGCAACATGACCGACTTTGACTACGAAGCCCAAATGGCCGCCATGAACCGGAAGCTGGCCCCACAAATTGAGACCGTCTTTCTGCTGCCTGATGCGCCGCTGGCCTGCATCAGCAGCACCCTGGTTCGCGAGATCAGCAAGCTCGGCGGCGATGTCAGCCAGATGGTCAGCCCCGCAGTGCTAGCGGCACTCGATACTGCCAAGGCGAGCTAGATATGGCTTTGCTCATCACCGACGAGTGCATCAACTGCGACGTGTGCGAGCCCGAATGCCCGAACCAGGCGATTTACATGGGCAAAGAGATCTACGAGATTGACCCGAACAAATGCACCGAATGCGTTGGCCATTTCGACGAACCGCAATGCGTACAGGTTTGCCCGGTGGCCTGCATCCCGGTCAATCCGCAGTTTGTTGAAAGTAAACCCACGCTGTGGGAGAAATACCACCGTTTGACAGGGACGATGGCTATAGTTACTGAAAAAGTGGCTTGAAACGCCTGTTTTTAGTGATTTTCAAGTATCTTTTAGTCCTCCAGGCTAATCAATACCGGCGCAAGCAGCTATAAAAATAGTAGCAGTTCCAAACCTTTTTATTTTGAACTCTGCTCACCACCCTTCACCATCGCCCCCATTGCCGAAAGCATTGAATGCTGAACGCATTGAGATGAGCACGGCAGCCGGGCGGGTCAGCTACTACCAGTCTGCGCCGCAGGCAACATCAGCTTTGCCGCCGCTGCTGTTGATTCACAGTGTCAATGCATCAGGTTCAGCAGCTGAAGTAGCACCGCTTTTTGAGCACTACCGCACGACGCGCGCTGTGTATGCGCTGGATTTGCCGGGTTTTGGTTTCTCAGACCGGTCTGACCGCGCTTACACCCCGCGTTTGATGACCGATGCTGTTCTGGCGCTTCTCGAGGTGATGCAGCGTGACAGCGGCGGCGCTCAGGTGGATGTGCTGGGCGTTTCGCTGGCGTCTGAATACGTCGCTCGGGCTCAGCGTGACGCTCCAGCCAGCATTCGCCGCGTGGCGCTGGTGAGTCCCACCGGTTTTAGCCGTGCCAAACGGCGCTATGGCCCGGCAGAATCCAACTTGGGCCAAGCCTGGTTGTACAAGACCTTTACCTGGCCGTTTTGGACAGACGGTATCTACCGCAACCTGACCCGGCCCAGCGTGATCCGTTACTTTTTGCAGCGCACCTGGGGCTCAAAAAACATTGACGAGGCGCTGTGGCGCTACGATGTGCTGACCACCCGCCAGCCAGGCGCTAAACATGCGCCGTTTTATTTTGTATCGGCGTTTTTGTTCAGTGCCGACATCAACACGCTGTACGAAGCGATGGACTGCCCCGTCTGCGTGACGATGGCCACACGCGGCGACTTTACCGACTACCAGGGCCGCACAACCGTGCAAGCCAGGCCCAACTGGCAGTTTCATGCGGTTGAAGGCGGGG